>JAKAWF010000075.1 GCA_021817025.1 bacterium | reverse complement strand
GAAGGCGCCTTCCAGCAGTTGGCGGATCTTCCCCGCCCCGCCCATGCCCATGTGCCCCAGGAACGGCTCCGGGGTGACGAAGCTGATCGGCACTCGGTGACGCAGTCCGCGCCTTCGCAGCAGATGGTCCAGCTCGAAGGCGAGCTCGTAGGCGGGCCCGATGCAGCTCGCGCCCGGAGCGGCCCCGACCACGACCGGACCCGGCGCTCCCACCAGGGCGCGCACCGCGGAGGCCAGCTCCACCGCCTCGGGGACCGACATTGGCGAGTGCCCGGGGCCGTCGACAGGTCCGAGACCCGGCACCGCCTCGTTCGCGCTGCGATGCCCGGTCGCCACGACCAGGAAATCGTAGGGATGCTCCGCCTGGTCGGTGGCGACCACCTTGCGTTCGAGGTCGATGCCGACCACCGTCTGCTGCACCAAGGCCGCTTGCGCGGCCGCCAGTGGCCGGGCGAGGTCGAACGAGATCTGCTCCACGGCCCGGGTGCCCGTCGCGACCCAGGTGAGGGAGGGGACGAATGTGAAGCGGCGCTCCTTGGCGATGACCGTGATCGCGACCCGATCTGGCCCGAGCTGGCGCCGCAGCTCGCAGGCCGCGGTGAGGCCCCCAAATGAACCACCGACGATCACCACCCTCACGGCCATGGCAGCAGCCCCCTCGACGACCGCCGAACTGGGCCGGATGGGGGGACCATCACTGCGGCGGTGCGGTTGGCGCCCTGGGTCCTCAAAAGCTCACGACCCGGTCGGCCCAGAGCGTCCACTCCGCCGCCTGGTCAAGGGTCGCGCGCCGGGCCCCCTCGACGAGCGTGCCCTCCCCCACGGCGCGTGCATCCATGCAGGTGCCGCAGCAGCCGACCTCCCCGCCGTGATTGGTCACGGCGGTCACCATGCGGTCGAGGTGGTAGTAGCCATCGGGCACCTTCTGGTTGGCGACCGCGCAACCCACCGCGTCGCCAAACAGGAAGACCCGAACCTCGACCCCGTCGCGCCGCGCCAGCGCCCCGGCCAGGCGCAGACCGTTGTAGGAACGCTCGGTGCCGTAGGCGGGGTCGTTCAGGATCACCAGGACCTTGGTCACGCGGCCTCCTCCGCTCCCAGGGCCACCGGCAACCCGGCCAAGCGCCACTCGGGGAAGCCATCCTCGAGGCGCCGGGCGCGCAGCCCCCTCGCCCGGCACGAATTGACCGCCCGGGGAGCGAGCACGCAGTACGGGCCTCGGCAGTACGCGACGATCTCCACGTCGCCCAGGGGGCCGGCCAGGCAGGAGTCGAGCTCGTCCAGCGGCACCGAGCGGGCACCTGGGATGTGGCCGGCCTCGTACTCCTCGCGAGGCCGCACGTCGAACACGACCACCTCGCCCCGCGCCACCCGGTCGAGCAGCTGCGCGCGCCGCACCGGCTCCAGGTCGCCTGACAGCTCGAGGTGGTCCCGCACCAGGCGGTCGACCTCCGCCAGACGACGCCGGGCCAGGTGGCGCAGCTCGCCGAAGAAGACGCACACAGCCTCCTCGGCCACGCGGTAGTAGACGCGTGTCCCCTCGCGGCGGGCCTCCACCAAGCCGACCAGGCGGAGCTCCCGCAACTGGGCAGAGGTGTTCTTCATGCTGATCCCGGCGGCCAGGGAGAGCGCCTCGACGCTCCGCTCTCCCTGGCAGAGCACATCGACCAGCGCCACCCGCGCGGGACTGGCGAGCGCCTTGGCGACCCGGGCGAACTGCTCATTGAGAGACCTCTCCAGATCGGAAGGACCCCTGCTACGTTCCAACATTGATCGCACGATCGTTAGTTTATCAGATACGATGCGCCCCCTGCCACCGGATGCGTCGCCTACATCTGGGGTCAGCTCCGGTGCGGCGGACCGCGAAGGCCACGAGCCGGGCCGGAGAACCCTTCCGGGCACCAGCGGACGCCACCGTGCCCGGCTTCCAGGGCAGCGCTGAGCCAGGACTCGGTCTCCCCCGCTCCCTCAGCGGCGCGCACCGAGGGTGACCGCCCGCCCGACCTGATAGCTTTCCGGCCGTGAGCAATCGGGACCCCAGGCCACTACCGCTCAGTCATGAAGCGCCAGAGCGGGATCCGGCGGTCGCAGACTTCGCAGATCCAAAGCGGCGGCACCTGCTGGCAAGCGCCTACCCCGCGGTCGACGCTGTCTTCAGCGAGTTCCGCGACCGCGTGCGCGCTCCCGGGGTCGCCTCGGATGGATATCCCTCTTGCCGTTACCGGCGGCTCACCAGTTTCCTGATCTCAAGAGACACCGGCCAGGCAGGGGAAGCGCCCAGGAGGGGGCCAACCGCCATTCCCGGGCCGGAGGTCAGTCCCCGCTGCCAGAGGCGAGCAGGTGCAGCCCGCTGAGGTGGCGGCTCGGGTTGCGGCCGGGCAAGTCGTTTACCCGGACGCAGGTTGGGATGCAACCTGATACCGAACTCAGTCGCCCAGATCTGAACTGCTGAATACTCTGGGTGGAGGCCGCAGTTGGCGGTGATCTCCACCACAGCGGCACCCACCCGGGCTCCAGCGGCAGCGCGACCGAGAGGTTGATGGAGACGCTCAGCTCGGATGCGGCCGGATCGGCCGCCACCCACCCGGCCAGGGCCCGGCGGGCTTCATCGAGTACCCAGCCCCGGTCTCCTCGGCCAGCGAGATGAACTTGGCCGGGGCGGAGCAGGCCCAGCTCGGGGTGCTGGTTGCCAGCGCTCCGCCCGCCGACTGCGAGTTCGCGGCTGAGCTGCACTCACTCCGGGGACACCCGCGAGAACTCTGGCTCTCCTGATCGGCACCGGCCTTCGCCGTTAGTCACACTTAGTGGTAATGTGCCCTCGTGCGCAGCACGGACACCCTGACCATCTCGCTCCCGGCGGAGCTCGCCGACGAGGTCGATCGGCTGGCTCGGCAGGAGGGCCGCACCCGCAGCGAGCTGTTCCGGGAGGCCTTCCGCCAGTACGCGGAGCGGCGCCGCCGCTGGGACCAGATCTTCGCCTACGGCGAGGCCCGCGCGTCCGCCGACCACCTCACCGACGAGCAGCTCGCCAGCACAGTGAAACGGCGCCGCCGGTCTGGTCACTCAGCACCCCGCTGAGTGCGCGTAGTCCTCGACACCAACGTCCTCGTCTCCGCCCTCCACTTCGGTGGACGGCCGCGCCGGCTCCTCGAGACGGTGTTGCGGGGTGAGCATCGCCTCATCATCGCGAGCGCCATCCTCAGCGAGCTGGAGGTCGTCCTCGTCGAGGTGTGCGGCTGGAGTGCAGACCGCGCTCGTGCAGCTTGCGGTGAACTCGAGGCGTTGGGCGAGGTTGTCTCACCAGCCGGGGTGCCGCGCCTCTGCCGTGACCCCGATGACGATGAGATCCTGGCCATAGCCTCGGCGGGTCACGCCAGCGCCCTGGTCACCGGAGACGCCGACCTGCTTACCCTTGCCAACTACGGCCAGGTCCGGATCGTGACGGTGGCCGACTTCGAGGAGCGAGGTGTCTCAACCTCCGCGCCCGAGACCTGAACCGGTCCTGCGAACGGGGCCGGAGCGAATCCGCGATGCCGCCAGTGGCCTGGACAGCCTCATCCTCAACCGATTCCCACAGCCGCACGGGTGGGGTTGCCGTCACCGAAGCCGGTCGCGGTGCACCACTCCGAGCGCGCTCCTTGCCCCTGCATGTCCAATGGTCTGCATCCGCCGGCGTGCCCTGCAGGGTCTCTGCGCTGACCTGAGCCAGCTGGGCGCCACCTTCCCCGGCACTGCTCCACCCGTCACCCACCAGGTCGCGGTGCACCATTCCGAGGCCGCCGCCTGACCCCACATGTCCACTGGTCTGGACTGAGCCCTGGGCCCAGGTCACCTGGTGCTCCGGGGCCACGGAGTGAGAAAGGACAACCCGACACGTCCCTTCGACCCCCGCCCGGGTCCTCTCTCGCGTCGGCTCCCGGGTCGGACGGATCAGTCGGTGTGGTGCGGACCAGGGCCGGCACCGGCCGGTCGCGGCCGGCCGGCGGCGCCCGGCCGCAATCAGGTTCCCGGACCTGACTGGGGTCGGCATACTTGAGGGGCGCCGGACCGCGAGTCTTCCGGGTGTGCGTCGCGGAGGGCACAGCCTCCGGTACCCATCAGCAATTGGAGGCGATATGGAGCGCATTACTTTTCACTTCGACCCGATCTGCCCCTGGGCCTGGCTCACCTCGCGCTGGATGATGCGCCTGCAAGAGCTGGGTGAAGTCGAGGTCGAGTGGCGTCTCTTCGCACTGGGAATCGTGAACCTCGAGCCCGGCCAGAACCCTGCCGAAGGGCCCTTCTGGTACAGCGGGGAGGCCCTGCAGATGTTGAGCCTGGCCCGCCGCCAGGGTGGCAACGATCTGGTCGCCGCGCTCTACACCGAACTGGGACGGGGGATTCACGTCGACGGCGGCTCGATCGCCGAGCCCGCCACCATCGAGACCGCCATGGCCCGCGCCGGCATGGACCCGCAACTGCGGGAGAGCGCCCTGGCGGACCGCTCGTTGTGGCAGGCGGTGCTGGCCGAGCACGAGGCGGCGGTCGCCGGCTGCCAGGCCTTCGGAGTGCCCACCCTCATCCTGGACGGCGGCGAGGGTCCGGGCGCGTTCGGGCCGGTCATCACCGAGGTGCCCCCCGACCAGGAGGCCCGGGAACTGCTCACCGACGTGGTGCGGATGATCCGCCGCGGCTACCTGTTCGAGCTGAAGCGGGATCGCGAGGGGCACCCCCCGCAGCTGGCCTCGTCGCTCTGACGTCGCCAGCCGCGCACCGAGCGCCCCCCCGCGGTTAAGCTGGCGTCAGAATCAAGGCTCCAAGAGAGGTTGCCGTGTCCCGCGCACTGCTCAGCTTTCCCAACCCGGTCAACGAGGTGGCCAGCCGCTGGGTGGCCGGCGGCGTGACCGCGATCGCGCTGGTGGCAATCGTCGCGCAGCAGCCGTGGCTCTGCGCGGTGCTGGCCTACGGGTTCCTGGCCCGGGTGGCTGCCGGGCCCACTCTGAGCCCCCTGGGACAGCTGGCGACACGGGTGCTGGCACCCCGGCTGGCGCGCCAGCCCAAGCTGGTCCCGGGTCCTCCCAAGCGCTTCGCCCAGGGGATCGGCGCCGTGCTCACGGTCGCCGCCTCGGTGGCGTTCTTCGGCTTCGGCCTCTCCCTCGCCACCTACATCCTGCTCGGGCTGCTGGCCGTCGCCGCCTCATTGGAGTCGGTCCTCGGGCTATGTCTGGGGTGCCGCCTGTTCAGCCTGCTGATGCGGCTGGGAGTGATCCCACCTCAGATCTGCGAGGCCTGCGGCAACATCAACGGCGCCGCTGCCCAGGCGCTCCGGGCTCGGAGCTGAGTCGAGGGTCCGGGGAGTACTCCGCCTCCCGCTCAGACCGCAAACCCAGTCAATCTCCAGTTGGGGGCCTGCGTCCCCTCTGCCGCCACCAGCGCCCGACCTTGCGGCTGGTCGACACCGGTCCCTGGTGACCCAGCTCGTAGGCCGCCCGCCGCAGCAGCCGGGCCCCCTCCGCTGCCTGCATCTCGAGGCGCGTGGGCTGGCGGCGGTGGATCCACGCATGCCGGGGCTGGTCGGCGGCCAGGGCCGGACTGGCCAGAAAGCGGAGCAGCGGGGCGGAGACCCGCTCCCAGGTCATGTCCCGGGCGATCTCGGTCACCCGCTGGGAGATGACCCGGCGCCGGGCGGGATCGGACGCCATCGCCAGGATCGCCTGAGCCAGGGCGTCCACATCCTCCGCCGGCACGACCCAGCCCAGCTCGCGCTCCGCCACCAGCTGAGCGAAGCGGTCACCGGCGGTGCAGATGATCGGCAGACCACACCAGAGGTAGTCGAGCATGCGGGTGCGGAACGCGTACCTGGTCTCGGCGTGGTCGAAGTGGGTGGAGACTCCACAGTCAGAGGCCAGCAGCCAGCGCGAACGGTCGCGGTAGGCCACCCACTCGTGGTTGAAGAAGACGTGGGAGCCGGTGAGCCCGAGCTCATCGGAGAGTTGACGGGCGCGCGCCGGCATCCACATCCGCTCCGGGATGGCGGCGTTGGGGTGGTCGGTGGACATGAAGATCAGCTTGACCCGGGGCTCCTGTGCCACCGCCTGCCCCACCGCTCGGATCAGGGTGAGGGGGTCGAACCAGTTGTAGATGCCCCCGCCCCACAACATCACCACGTCGTCCGGCGCCAGGTTCCCCACCGGGAGCTGCCGCTGGCCGCGCTCTCCCTCCGGGACAACCCCTGGAAGCCCGAAGGGGACCACGTCGATGAGCTGGCGTAGCGAACTGTCCTGAGCCCATGTCCTGGGGGTGATCCGGCCCGCCTCCAGCAGCGCCCCGGTCCAGAGGTCGCGCTGGACCTCGCTGGCGCACAGGAAGAAGTCACCGCCCCGCAGCAGTTCCCGGAGCACCTTGCGCACCTCCCGGCTCTCTCGCTCCTGCTGGGGCGGCGGGCGATGCGCCTCCTGCTCCAGCAGCGCCAGGGGGAAGGGATCGTAGAGGTCCACGATCAGGGGCACCGGCACGCTCCGCAAGGAGGGATAGCGGACCAGGGCGATGCCCTCCAGGAGGATGGCATCCTGCCGGCGGGCGAGCTCGTCTAGATCGGAATGGCTGAGCCGGGGCACGATCAGGAGAGACTCACTGGCCAGGTCGCTGGCCCCCACCCCGACCAGGGTTACCTGGTGGCCCGCCTTGACGAGTTCCCGCCCCAGCTCGAAACAGCGAATGCCAGGGCCCGCCATCCGAGTCGCCACCACGTCGTTGGCGATGATCAGTACCCGAGCCACCGATTCACCTTAGCAGGCGTCCCCCCCAGACCGGCCCCGGCGCCCTGACATCTCCGCCGCCTCCACCCGTCACCGCCGGCCCACCCTGTACCATGGCCCCGCTCGCCGTGGCACCACGGCTTCACCCCACCCCGCAGCGGATCGAGAAACCACCAACCATCGAAACCAACATCAAGCCCCCCTCCCCCCTCCCGGAAGCATCCGCTCGCGGCTGGTGGGGACGCCCGGCCACAGCCGCCATCGCGCTGCTGCTGGTGGTGCCCGTGGGGGTGGACCTCTGGTTCATCCACTCATTTGGAGTCAATGTGCCGTTTGCCGACAGTTGGAACGGCACCCTGCCCTTGGTAAAGGATCTGGTCACAGGGCATCTCCAACTCGCGGAACTGTGGGCGCCGCACAACGAGAATCGGATGCTTTTCCCCAACCTGATCCTGGCTCTTGTCGACAGCCACGATGGCGTCAATTCCGTCGACGACATGTACCTGACCGCGGGGGTGATGGCGGCCGCATTGGCACTGCTGATGGGGCTGGTGCGTCGCACCGCCGACATTCCCTTGGTCTGGATGGTCCCCGTGCCGTTCCTCTTCTTCAGCCTGGCCCAGGTGGGCAACCTCCTCTGGGCCTTCCAGCTGGCATGGATGCTCATCCTGCTGTGCCTGATGGTGAGTCTGCATGGCTTGGAGTCGAGCCAAAGGCACCCGTCCCTGTTCCTGCTGGCCTGCCTGGCGGCGCTGATCGCATCCTTCTCGTCGCTGCAGGGTCTGTTGCTGTGGCCGGTGGGGCTGGTCTATGGACTGGGCCGGGGGCTCTCCCGAGCCCAGATGACGCTCTGGTCCGCCATCGGCCTGGCCAGCGCCGCCGTCTACGCATGGCACATCGGCAACGTCTCACCGGTCAGCAGCCCCACCTACGCCCTGTCCCATCCAGGCTTGGCGGTGAAGTACTTCCTGCAACTGGTGGGGGGCGTGGTGCCCGACCAACACACGCTGTTCGCGCTGCTGGCGCTCGGTGCCAGCGCGGGGGTCGGATGGCTCTGGTATCGGCGGCAGGTATCGCTGGCCACGCTCCGCCTGCCGTTGGCGCTCTGGCTGTCGGGCGCTCTCTTCGATTGCCTGGTCACCATCGGCAGGCTCCAGCTGAATGTCCCTGAGAGCTCCCGCTACACCACCTACAACCTGGTCCTGTTGATCGGCCTCTACCTCGGGGTGGTGGCGGTGTTGGACCCACCCCGAAGGTGGCGGGACCTGCGCCGCGCGCTGCGCTCCCGAGTCGGGCGGGGGCTGCTCACAGCAGTGGTCCTGGCCGCCGTGGTCCTGCAGGTGGCCTGGTCCGTGCCCGCCGGGATCCAGCAGGGACATCTGCGCCAAGCCTCTCGAGAGCGAGGGGCGCAGCTGCTGCTCGACTACCGGTCGGTACCAGACTCAAGACTGGCGGTGGCCCTCTTCCCCCCCTCGGGAGCCTACGTCAAGAGCTGGGCGCAATGGCTGCAGTCGAAGCGCTGGTCGGTCTTCTGATCGACGGTCGGCGGACCATGGGCCCATGGTCTCGCCTGGGCCGATCGCCCCTTGGATCCAGCCGCTGGCCGGCCCCAGTATCTGGCCCGCCCGGACGCGGCCTCCACCCCCAGCCATGGGCGGGCCCGTTCCCGCAACCGTGCTCGGACCCTGGCTGAACATCGATGCCGGGCCAGGGAGATCCGGTCCAGAGCACTATCGGCGGGCGGTTGGCACTGGATCCAGCCGGGCACGGGCCGGCTACCAAGGCGGCGGGGAACCTGCCCCGGCCCCGCTCGGGCGCAGGGGCCCATCCTGGGGGCCGGTAGAATCACCTCCCAGTGAGCAGATCCCGGCTGATTCCTTGGACGGCGGCGCAGGCTAACGCGAAGAGTCTCAGTATGTCGGTGCTGGCGCTGGTGGCGGTCGCCTACCTGGGCTTCGTCGCCTACTTTGGCGTGAATGTCCCCTTCCAGGATGAGTGGGCAGTGGTCATCCTGTACCGCCTGACAGTGCGGGGCCAACTCACGCTCACGGCGCTGTGGACCCAGCACAACGAGAATCGCATGCTCTTCCCAAACCTGTTGATGCTGGGGCTCGATCATGTCAGCCACTTCAACACCAAGGTCGAGATGTACGGCAGTGTGCTGATGCTGGTTGTCGCCGTGGCCCTGATCGCACTGCTCTATCGGCGTACCACCGGGAGCTCCCCCCTGTGGTTCGTCCCGGCGGGGCTGGTGCTCTTCAGCTGGACCCAGTACGCGGTCGCCCTCCAGGGTTTCGCCATCGCGCTCTACCTGGTCCTGCTCAGCCTCGCCGTCAGTTTGGCCGCCCTGGCCGCCGCCCGGCGCAGACCGGCTCTCTTCTTTGTGGCCATCGCCGCCGCGACCATCGCCTCCTACTCATCGACACAGGGATTGGCGGTCTGGGCCGCGGGGCTGGCGTTCCTGCTCGCGCGCGGGTATCCGCGCTCCCGGTGCTGGCTGTGGCTGGCCAGCGCCAGCGTGATTTCAGCCATTTACTGGATCGGCTTCATCTGGGCCGACACCGGCGGGGGAGTTCGCTGGGCGCTGGCCAACCCCGGCCCCTCCCTGAACTATCTGTACCTGCTCGTGGGCAGCACCATCCCTTCGTCCCAGCAGTTGGGAATCGGACCCACCGCCCAGGCGGGGGTAGGAGCGGCGCTGCTGCTGGCAAGCCTGGGCGCCTTCGGCTACTGGCGTTGGCGCAGGGCGTCCGGGGAGTGGCTGGCGCTGCCGCTGGCGCTCATAGCGTTCGGGGTCCTGATCGACTTTCTGATCACAATCGGGCGGGCCCACCTGGGCCTCCAGACGGCGACGAGTTCTCGCTACACCCTGTTCAACCTCTGGTTGTTCGCCGGAGTCTGGCTGGCCTACGCCGCCATCTTGAGTCGATCCCACCTGCCCGCGGCCAGAGTGGCCGTGACCCTGCTGGCCGGCCTCAGCCTCCTCCAGATCGTCGGCGCCTACCACTCCGGCCTGATCGAGGGACAGATCACCAAGGTCCAGCGGGAGCAGGCGGTCGCGCTCGTGCGCCACTACCAGACCGCGCCGGCAGCCCAAGTCGTGCCGCTCGTATACCAGCTGTACCCGGGCTTCAAGTCCCTGGCGGGGTTCCTCGCCCACCAACACCTGAGCGTCTTCTACGACCCCAAGCCCTGAGCACCGATGGGCGCCCTTGGCAACCGGGTGAGCGGGCCGGGCGCTGAGGTGGTCTGGCCCCAGCCGGCCGGTCGAGCGCGCTGGTTGGAGGCCTCCGCCGAGCCGCTCCCCACCTTGGTGGTGGACGCGCGCCACCAAGTTCAGATCCGCCCGCTGCGAATCGCCTCCTGAATCCAGGGGATGACCTCGTCCAGCATCTGCTCCAGGCTGGTGGTGGCCTCGAAGCCCAGCACCCGCTTGGCCCTCTCGGTCGCCGGCACCCGCCGCTTCACGTCGTGCTCGAAGGGGGGGTCGGAGAGGTACCGGAAGGGGACCTCGGCGCCTCGGATCTTCGCCCAGATCAGCTGCGCCAGCTCCAACACGGTGGTCGACTGTGAGGTGGAGAGGTTGAAGTCCTGGTCCAGCGCCTCCGGGTGCTCCATCGCCAGCACGATCCCCTGGGCCAAGTCACCACCGTAGGTGTAGTGCCGGACCTGACTGCCATCGCCCAGGATGTGGAGAGGATCCTGCCCCTTGAGCACCTTCTGCACCAGATCCGGGACCACGTGGCTCATGGCCAGCTTGACGTTGCCGCTCTCTATCTCGATGTCGCCGCGCGCCCTCTCCTCACCGATCCCGACGCAGTTGAAGGGCCGAATGATGGTGTAGGGAAGCCCGTACTGCTGGCGCGCGGCCCGCGCGAAGTATTCGACCGCGAGCTTCTGAAAGCCGTAGGACGACAGCGGCGGCGGCACCTCCAATTCCTGGCCCTCATGGGAAGGCCAGCGATCCGCGCCCTCGTAGACCATGGAGGAGCTGAGGTAGGTGACCTTCTCCAGGGTTCCCTGGCGATAGGCCCTGATGGCGGCGTCACAGGAGGAGGCGATGATCCGCTCGTTGGTGGCCAGCAGGTCGTAGGCATAGGTGTGGAAGTAAGAGATCCCGCCGATCATGGCCGCCCCGGCGATGAAGTGCTGGCAGCCCTCCAGCAGGGAGTGGACCAGCTCGCTGTCACGGGCGTCGCCCTCCACCAGCCGGTAGCCGGGGTGGCTGTCGTAGGAGCGGGCGACCCGGCCGTACTTGGAGTGGTCGTCCAGGCCGACCACCTGGTGCCCCCGGGCGAGCAGCGCCTGCACCACGTAGCCGCCGATGAAGCCGGACGACCCCGACACCAGAACCTTTGCCATTCAGATCACCTCTTGTAGGGACGCCACTTGCCGTAACCCGGCAGCAGCGCCACCAAATACCAATGCAGATAGCGCGGAATCCACTCCGTCACCTTGAAGTTGGACTGGCCCTCGGTACGGTCCCTCCAGATGGTGGGAATCTCGGCCACGCTGCCACCCCGGCGGCGGGCCTTGGCCACCATCTCGATCCCGATCTCAAAACCCGCGTCCGACTCAATCCCGACCTCCGCCAGGAACGTCCTGGAATAGGCCTTGAAGGAGTTGGTTGGGTCGTGGGTCCCGACGCCTGCCAGCGCCCGCAGGGAGAGGCCCGCTGAGCGCGAGATGAGGCCCTTGAGGCGGGGCCCGCCGACCTGGCGGCCGCCGGGCATGTACCGGGAGGCGGCGGCCACCACAGCGCCTCCCTCCACCAGCTCGGTGAGAGCCTCGATCTGACCGGCGTCGTCGCTGCCATCCGCCATGGTGACCACGACCACCGGCGCCCGGGCCGCCTCTATGCCGCAGCGGATGGCAGCGGCCGGGCCCGGCTGGATGTGGTTGAGCAGGGGCCTAACCCGGGGGTCCCTGTCCGAGTAGGCCGAGGCCGGCGCCGCGGTGGTGTCCTCGGGACGGTCGTAGACGACCAGCACCTCGCAGGGGATGGCGACCGCCCCCAGGATTCTGTCCAGGCACTGGGTGATGGCCTGACCCTCGTTGTAGGCGGGGATCACCACCGAAACCCGCGGAGCGCTCAAACTGCGCTTCCCTGTCCCCGCAGGTTGGTGAGGTCGACCACCGGGACCGAGATCTCGAGCTCCCGGTATTGCTGGTGGGGCGCGCCGATCACCAGCAGCTCCGACTCGCGCAGCACCTCCTTAAGGGGCACCAGGTCGGGGTCGATGGAGACGTAGGGATCGGTGCAGAGCACCCGTTTCGACTTGAACTGCAGGATGCGCTTCAAGCGGTAGCTGAGGCTGGAGCGAATGTCGTCCGACTCGCCCTTGAAGGCCATCCCCAAGATCCCCACCGTCATCTGGCTGAGATCAAAACGCTGTTCGAGACGCGCCACCGTGTAGAGCGGCAGGCCCTCGTTGATGAGCATGGCGGAGTGGCCCAGGGTGAACTGGTTGTTGTTGAAGGCGGCCAGCTGCATGGTGTCCTTGAGGAGACACGGGCCCGCCGCCAGCCCCGCGCCGGGGAGATCCTGGGCCCGGGGGTAGTTGTGGGCCAGCGCGGTCCGGATCCGGTCGTAGTCGAGGCCGAAGTCGTTGGCGATCATGTAGAGCTGGTTGGCGGTGGCGAACTTGATGTAGCGCCAGGTGTTGGTGAAAAGCTTGGCCAGCTCCGCCTCCTCCGGCTCCAGCTCCACTATCTCGTTCGTCAGCTGCGAGAAGAGGGCGGCGGCCCGGGCCCGGATCGCGGGAGTCCTGCCGGACACCAGCTGGGGCAGGGAGAAGAGCTCGGTCATGGCCTTGCCCTCGGCGATCCGCTCCGGGCAGAAGGCGACATCGACGGCGCGTCCCTGCTGGGCCAGCAGGCGCTCGACCATGCGCGTGACCCCCGGATACAGGGTGCTGCGCAGCACCAGCAGCTGGCCATCCACCAGGTGCCGGCTCAGCTTCTCAATCTCCTGCGGGACTCCCAAGGCCTCCGGGTTGAGGTGCTTGTCGATCGGGGTGCCGATCACGACCACGATGCTGTCGGCCGAACGCAGAAGGGAAGGGTCGGCGCTGGTCGTGAAGGTGCCCTTGGCCAGCGCCTCGGCCAGGACCTCAGGGGCGCCCGGCTCCTGGAACGGCATCCGCCCGGAGTTGACCAGGTCGACCGCCGGCTGGCTGATGTCGTAGACAGCCACCCTCAGGCCCCGCTGGGCGAAGGCCAATGCCAGCGGCAGCCCGACATGGCCGCAGCCGCCTACGACTGCGACATCGAATCTCCCCATTCCGAAGACAGATGTTAAGGGATGGTAATCCCGCGCCCGCCGCCTGAGCGCCGCTCAGGCGGGGCCGGGGCGGCACCGGACAGACGTGGTGGCCGCGGCCCAGGCGCCCGCTCCCAGGCAGAGCGCCCGGGCCGGCGTGGCTCGGCCGGCGGATCCCAGCCGGCGCGCGGGACGGGGGACACGGGACCGAGCCCGCGTGAGCGGGATCCGGCCGCTCCCCTGAAAGGGGCCTCACGGCACGGCGCTGGGGGGCAGATCCCTGGCCGCACGGGTTGCCAACAGTTGCCGGCCTCGTTGGCCAATCTCGGCCATTGTGGGAGCACCCGTGGCCGGTGGTCGGGCCAGGCAGCCCAAACCTGTGTTCCCAGGGGACTGAAGCAGCGTGAGCGAAGAG
>JAKAWF010000074.1 GCA_021817025.1 bacterium | reverse complement strand
GCCTCTTCGATCTCGGTTAGGGTGATGCTGCGCTCCGGGTGACCCCGACCAAGGTGGTCACGGTTGGCCGCGTCCCAAACGACCGCCGCACTTTCCACACGCGCAGTATATATCAGAAGTGTAGTCGTCTCAGCAACGCAGATTGCGTTTGGCACCTTGCGGGCCACCTCACGGTCGGGTAGCACCGGGCGCGATTGGACGAGCTCTCGCACCGTGTCCAACCCATGGGATCATCTCGTGGCAGTTCTGGCAGTCCGCCAGGGCGGGTCACGAGGCCCCGAAGGGGAGAGCTCCATTGCCGAGACGCGACGCCCTGGCTCCCCGGGCCGGGCCGTGGTGCAAACCCGCCTCCCGGTCCACGATTTCGGTGGACAACTGGTTGGCATGATGGGCGGGTTAACCAGGAGGAGGCCAAATGACCGAGAGACGGCGGCAGCGTCAGGCGGAAGGCGAGGAATGACCAGGCGAGGGGTTGGACTCCAGCAGCTGGAGGGCCATTACCCGCCGGCTCGCGGCATTGATTACGGCTGAGCCCACGACAGATTCCCACCCACCTTGAGGCGGCCCCGAGACGACGACGACCCACAGGTTCTGGGGGCCCGTCGACGAGTACGCCGAGGTGCCATCGATCTTCACAGTTCTCGCGCCGGCCACGTAGAACCCACCCGTTACCTGAAGGCCGCGAACCGGCGGATTGCCATCGCCAGGTGGCCAATGGGCCCGCAGAGCCAACTCGGCGACCCAGTTCGGCAACGTCTCACTCGTCAGGATTCCGTCGGTCGCGGAGGTGGCTTGGATCCGGACACCACCCAGTGCGACCACCGAGCTGCTGGTCAGCCGCACCGGTTGGAGCCGGGCCACGACGCCAATGGCGACGAGCGCTGCCAACACCACGGCCATCGATACACCGAGCCGAGCGTGCCACCTCGCCTTGCGCCGCGCCAGCACCCGCGGTCGGTTGGACGTGGAACTGGCTCGCACCAGGGCCGCATCCATTCGATTTGCGAGGAAGGAACCAAGCCTGATCTTGAACTCATCGTCGCTGCTCTTCACGACATGTTCCTCCTCATAGTGCCAAGGGCGCGTGCCAGATGACTGCGAGCCGTCCCCGGTCGGCACCCCAAGATCTGTGCGCATTCATCCAACGTGTACCCATGGAAGAAGTGGAGCACCACGACCGCTCGCTGGCGCCGAGAGCAGCGGGCAAACCCCATCGCCAGGTCGTGATCCCCTGAGTCATCGCCCAACCCGACCTCTTCATCCGGGGAACGCGGACCGAGGAGCCTACGCCGAACTTGGAGCCTCCGCCAGCTTAGAGCCCTCCGCACACAGGTCCACGTCAAAGTCCGGTGCTGAGGGCAGGTCTTGGGTGTGGGAGGTGAGGCGTGAGGCAGGGCCGGTGCTGAGCTGAGGACAGGGGGAGCCCGGGAAGGCGCTGGAGAACCAGGTTGGTCCCCATCTCAGGGCATGCTTCGCCAACGGCCCTCGTCCGGGCCGCCCAAGCGGGGGAAGGGGGGCTCAGATGCCCAGCAGGGTCAGGGGATAGCGCCAGTCGGAGGCGAAGAAACGCAACGCCCTGGCGATGTTCTCCCACCCGGCGAGGCGCAGACAGCTGATGCTGAAGTTGCGCGAGCCGGCCATGGCCTGCGCTCCTCTACCTGTGCGTATTTGCGAGCGATCTTCGTCGTAGACCACGTCCCGGACCCAGTGCAGCTTATTTTCGATGCCCCATTGGCCACGCGCCAGCTCGCCGATCCGGGCGGGGTTTGCCCGCTCCGGCGAGCAGCTGGTTACCCCAAAGACGACCTCATGCCGTCGCTTCTCGCTCTTCACCATGGTCACCGAGCGTTCGATCCGGAATACCTGGTGAACGTGAGGGCAGTCGACGTAGTCGTTGAGGACAGTGCTGGTCTGGACTACTCGCTTCTCAATTCGGCCGTGGGCCTTCTCCACCTGGATCGCCGGAGGGGGAAAAAGAGCCCTGGTCCAGCGCCTGCAGCGCCTCCTCCAGGCCGGGCTGGTTGCCCTTGGCGATGAACAGGTAGTCGGCCCCCTTCTCCTCGACCAGGAAGCGGGCATGGTCTTTCTGGGTGTGCATCGCGTCCGCGGTCACCACCTGGCCGGCCAGGTCGAGCGGCTCCAGGAGTGGCTTGAACTCGGTGATCTCATTGTGCTTGCCGTCCACTTGGCGCTGGCCGATCACCACTGCCTGTTTGTGGACCAGAGCTCCCAGCAGATGCACCTGCTTGCCATCCTTGCCCACCGCTCCCCGCACCGCCTTGCCGTCCACCGCGACCGCCATGCCCGTGGCGCGGTGGGCCAGGAAGCCGCCCAACTCTCGGTCCACCAGATCGACATCAACCGCCTGCAATGTCCGCCGCAGGGTCGGCTCGCTGGGTGGGAGGTAGTGGCCATGTATAGGGTGCCAGCGGCACCCCAGCCGCTCCAGCGCCTCTTGGGGCAGTTGGGCGGCCCATTCCCCAATCGCAGCGAAGCTGCGCATCCCCGCAAGGGTGGCGCAGATTGCCACCATCAGGACGTTCGCCTGGCGGTGCCGGATCCCCTTGCGCTTGCGCGGATCGGGGACCCGGGTGAGCAACTCCAAGAGTTCCCCCTTGGCATCCAGGACGTAGTTCAGATCGGGCAAGTTGGGGCCTCCAGACTGGAATGCGGGAGCGTCGAAGGGGGCGGCCAGCCATTCCCGCCCCCTGCGATTCACCTGCCGCACCAAGATCGCCTTGGAACGGCCATGGAAGTAATAGCGGCCCCCGTTGCGCCCATACCCCTGGGTCTTGCCCAGCTCCTGCCAGCCGGCGGCGCGGTAGCAAGTGCCCTGGAAGTCGGGGTCCACGAAGGTCTCCGCGAGCACGATCGGATGCCCGAAGACCGCCTGCCAGTCCCCCGAAAGCCGCCGTAGGTTCGCCCCCAGGATCTGCGAGGCGAGATTGGGCCGGCGCTCTCCGGGCAGGATCAGGAAGCGCATGTTGTTGGCGATGTAGCGCAGCCGCCGCCACTGTTGGCTCTTGCTCCAGCCGATCCAGGCATCCCGGGGCCCGCATTTGAAGGCCGCAGCTCCCCAGCCCAGCAGCGCGAGCCAGCTGTCACCCTGCTCGGCTACGTACTTCAGCGACTCACCGACCAGGATCCGGAACCCGAGGTAATGGTGGGCAACCATGAGTTCATCCCACCGGCTCACCTCGTCTGGCGCCACCAGCCGGACTGTCACCGGCTGCCTGTCGGCTTCAGCCCCTCCCGCGCCGACCTCGAGGTGGTCCATCCCCGAGGGTATACCGCATCTCGGCCGAAAAAGCCAGCCCCCCTCCCCTCAGTTCACTTCAACCTACTTTGACGTGGCCCTGGCTGGTTCAGGGCCCCCAAGGACACAGCCCTACCTGAGGAGTAAGCTTCCCTCCCAGTCCCGGTCGCCACCGCCGCGGGTGGTCGGGACCGGGGGAACGGGAATTATCCAGGAGTTGACTGTCGATGACCGAGGTTCAGATGGCGGGGATTGCTCAGACCTCCCCGGCGGAGGTCTGAGCTTGGCGGACTCTCGCCGTCATACCAAGCCGGCGCTCGGTTATCTCCTAGCGGTCGTCAATGCGCTGGTGAGCGGAGTCGCGGTGTACATCAACTCCCTGGCAGTTGGGCACTTCAACAATCCTGTTCTGTACACGGCATTGAAGGATGGTGTGACGGGAACGATCCTGCTGCTCTTTGTCCTTTTGCTGGCCGGGCAACGTGCCCGCTTCCGGCGCCTGACCCGCCGCGATTGGACCTGGTTGATCCTGGTCTCACTGGTGGGGGGCAGCGTTCCCTATGCCCTCTTTTTCATCGCTCTCAAGACGACCAGTCCGGTGACCGGGGCCCTCGGCAGCCACCTTGAGTTCGTGATCGTGGCATTGGTGGCCTGGTCGGTGCTCCACGAACGCGTCACCCCGGCCATCTGGGCGGCCTTGGGCGTGCTGCTGGCGGCGACCCTGCTCAGCCTGGACCTCGGTCTGGTCGTGTTCAACAGCGGCACCATCCTGATTGCCGTCGCCAGCCTCCTGTTTGCCTTGGAGTACGTAATCGTCAAGCATCTGCTGCGAGGCCGACTGGAGCCGACGACGGTGATGACCGCCAAGTTGACTCTGGGCACCGCCGTCCTCTTCGGTTACGTGGCGGCCACCGGCGGAATAGGGGCGGTGGGGCGTCTGAGCGGCCAGCAGATCAGTCTCGTGCTTCTCACCGGAGTGACTCTGCTCGCCTTCACGGCCTCCATTTATGTGGCCATCCGGCACGCCCGGGTGACCACCGTGGCCGCGATCGGCGCTGCTTCGCCCCTGGTCACTGTGGGCTTGGAGGTGGGCTTGGGGCACCGGGTGAGTGTCGCCTGGGGCGGTATTCCCCTCCTACTCACCCTGATCGCGGTGGTCGCCATCCTGGTCCTCGGACTACGGCAGGAGACCCGGCAGAACAGGGCGCTGGAAGGGGCGACATGAGCGCCGCCGGGAAGGTGCGGCGGTCCTGCCTGGCGACCGCTCCGTCTGCGTTGGTCCACCGGCCACCTTCGGAGCGGGGGCGACCTTGACCTCCACTGGGGTCCTGCGCTTTGCAAGGTATGCCTATCCTCCCAACCAACTGGGGTACTGCGGGCCGGACGATAACCGCGCGCTGCTTGAGTACGTCGCCGCCGGGACCGCGGACGGAGGATTGCTCGATTTGGCCCGGCGGTTCGAGGGCGCCTACCCATACCTCTGCCTCATAGCCCACGCCAACGGTATAGCGGATGCGTTCGATGAGCGCGTGGTCGAGGCCTACTGGCTGGGCAACTCACTTTTGTCAGGGGTGACTGGCCCGACCTTCATGGCTTCCTTGACTGAGCGCTTCGGGCCTAGGCTCGGTGCTCAGGAGTTGCGCTGGCTGGAGCCAAAGGTCGCTACCGGAGCCCGCCCCCATCACAATTTCCACGTGTTCGACATGTACTCTCGGCTGGGGCTGATGCGAGATGAGCGGGCAACCCGCGCACTTGAGGTCATGGACAGGTGCCGGATCAGCTGGGCGACAGTGGTGAAGGTCGAGACCGAGCGGTTGCTGGTGAACCGCCCGCCCCTGCTGTATCTGGACGGTCGTTTGACGTTGGGACCGGCCACGCCGCTATGGGTGACCTGGACCACCGGAGGTCTGGGCCTCATTTCCGAGGTCAAACCAGCGGACCGGGTAGCGGTGCACTGGGACTGGGCCTGCGAGCGACTTGACGAGCGGGGTCTGAGATCACTGGCGGCCGCCACCCGGCGCTGTCTGAATTTGGCAAACCAGACCATCTGAGTCGATCCCCTATCAGGCTCGCCATTCAGTTGGTACCCGGAGTGGACCTCGAGCTGACGGCAAGCCAAGGATTGTGGATGCGCGCGGTGGGCCGACCTTGGGTAGATCCCCCGCCTAGACCCGGTTGGCAAAGTGGGGTGCGCCGGTGTATGCTCGCCGCACTTAAGCCAGAAGCGATGCTGAGGTGGCTGGTGTGGAAGAGGCTGAGGTCGGCGCGCTGCCCCGCAACTTTATGCGGGCCTGCATTCTGCTCTGGCTATCCAACAATCCGGCCCACGGCTACGACCTGCTGGAGCGCTTCCGAACGTGGGAGTTGGAGGTGGACCCCGGCGGTCTCTACCGCAACCTCCGGCTTATGGAACATGTTGGGTTGCTGAGCTCTTCATGGGAGGCCTCTGCCAGCGGACCAGATCGGCGACGCTACGAATTGACCGCGGCGGGATCGGACGAGCTTGAGACCTGGGTAGAGCGGCTCACCCGAATGAGTCTCGTGCTTGACGCCTTTTTGGCACGGCACCGGGGCGGTTTCCCGGGCCCCACGCAGGGCCGCTAGGGGATGTGCGTGGGATTGCCTGCCACCGTGCTCGAGGCTCCCCTGCCGGGCTCGTCGAAAGTGCGCGTCCAGGTTGGAGGTCGTGCCCGTGAGATCAGCACAGCCCTGCTTGACGGGCCGCCGCCCTTCGTTGGAGAAAGACTGCTGGTTCACGCTGGACTGGCGGTGGGCCGGGTCGGCGAGGCGGCCGCCATGGAGATCGAGGCGCTGCTGGAGGGATTCGGCTCCGTCCTCTCCGGGGACGGAGAGGTTGCCTCATCGGTGAAAGATCCTAGCGAGTTCACGATAGCGTCGAAGGAGGTGCCGTGATGAGATTGGCAGTCGTCGGCAAGGGCGGTAGCGGCAAGACCACCATCAGCGCTGCACTCGCGCGCAACCTCAGCCGCTTGGGCAATCAGGTGGTGGCTATCGACGGGGATCCGAACCCAAACTTGGCGGTGGCTTTGGGAATCCCCGCGGCCACTCGAGATACCCTCCAGTCCCTACCACGAGACCTGGTCACCGAGATGACAGAACCCGACGGCCGTCGGCATCTCACCGTTTCAGCGCCACTCCATGAGATCGCTGAGCGCTACGGGTTGCTGGCTCCGGACGGCGTGCGCCTGCTGCTGGGATCACAGGTGGAACAGGCAGGGGCTGGGTGACTGTGCGGAGCACATGCCACGGTCCGTGGCTTGACCGGCGGAGCGGAGCTTGGGCACAAGGAGGCGATTGTGCTTGACATGGAGGCGTCGTTGGAACACATGCGGCGCGGAACCGTGCGGCACGTCGACACGCTTCTGATCGTCACAGAGCCCTATTTCCGAGCTCTGGAGACGGCCTCGCGATTGGCGAGTTTGGCTGGAGAGTTGGAGATACCTGACGTCACCCTGATCGCCAACCAGGTGCGGTCGACTTTGGAGGAGAGCGCCGTCCGCGAGTTTGCGGAGCGGCATGGCATGAGCATCGCGGCGGTGGTACCCTTCGATCCCGAGGTCACCCGGGTCGACAACCTGGGTCAGGCCCTCCTGGACGCCGCTCCCCTGGCGGAGGCTGCCCAACAAGTGGCCCTATTGGCAGGCCGGTTGGACAGGCAGTTCACCGGGGCGGGGGCATGACCGCCGTGCCGGTGGTCCCGCAGGCGGGTCCGGCCGGGATGGGCGCCTTGGATGTGCCATTCGACCACATCTCGGTCTACTGGTTTGCCGGGATGAGCTGCGACGGTTGCTCCATTGCGGTCACCGGTGCCACCAGCCCTCCGATCGAGAAGCTGCTCCTGGGCCAGGTTCCTGGGCTGCCACGTCTCATCCTTCATCACCCAGTGCTGTCGGTCGACTCCGGCGCGGCATTCATGCGCCACTACCGAGACGCTGTGGAGGGCAAGCTGGACGCTCCATACGTGATCATCTTGGAGGGCTCGGTGCCGGATGAGCGTCGGTCCGGGGAGGGCTACTGGTCTGCAATGGGCACCGGTTCGGTGGCCGATGAGAACGACCCCGACCGGATGACGGACGGAGTTCTGCAACCGATCCCGACCATGCAGTGGCTCCACGATATGGCGCCCGGGGCGGCCGCAGCGATCGCAATCGGCACCTGTGCCACTTGGGGTGGGGTCCCAGCGGCGGCGGGTAACGTCACCGGCTCCATGAGCCTGATGGACTACCTGGGACGTGACTACCGGAGCAGCCTTGGCCTACCGGTGATCAACATTCCCGGATGCTCCCCAGTGGGTGACAACTTCACGGAGACGGTGGCTGCGGTGCTGCTTTTTCTGCAGGGAATAGGTCCGTTGCCGGAGTTCGATGAGCTGGGTCGTCCTGCCTGGCTCTTTCGCGAAACCGTGCACCGTGGGTGTGGGCGCGCGGGCTTCTTCGAGGAGGGGGTCTTCGCCAAGGCCTTCGGAGATCGCGAGTGCCTGGTAGAGATAGGCTGCTGGGGGCCCGTCGTGCAGTGCAACATCACTTCGCGTGGGGCCATCAACCACATGGGCGGCTGCATGAACGTCGGCGGCGCTTGCATCGGCTGCACGATGCCAGGGTTCCCCGACAAGTTCTCTCCCTTCTACAAGCGTCCCCCCGGGACCGTGGTGAGCAGCAATGGCAGCAGGGTTCTGGGCCGCTCAATCCGGAGTTTGCGGCAGTTCAGCCAGCGCAACCTGAACCGCGAGTCGCGCTGGGACTGGGAAGGGATCGAGCAACCCACCAGTGGTTGGGCCCACAGTGACCAGGCACCCAAGCTGGGTGACCGAGTCGTGCACTACCTCTATGAAAAGGTTCAGTTCCATGGAGCGACAAAGCCCCTGCCCGGTCTCCGAGACTGCCGGACCCATGAGGTGCGGCTGCCCCACGGGCCGGAGGAGAGGCTCACCAACCAACTCGGCGAGCCCAAGGAGCGGTCCTGATGGGACCCGCGGTTGCGACCAGCTCTCTGGGCCCGGACTGGGGTATCGGTCTAGCCGCCTCTTTGGCCGTGGTCTTGCTGGTAGCCGCTCTTCTGCTGGGCATCTGGAGCGCGGCGAAAGGGATCCTCGCGGGAGCCGTTGGAAGTCTCGGCGCGGTGCAGCGAATCCGTCGCAGCACCGACCCCCTCTTCGCACTGACCACCACCAACGAGGTGGCCGCTGGGATTCTCGCGGCGGCCGGCGGCATCGCCCGGGACGCGACCAGTTTGGCCGCCGCGTTCGAGGCGACCGAGCATCCAGAGGGCGGGTTATGAGCAGCCTGGCCACAGTTCTGATGGCGATATCTCTGGTCCTCGCCGTGATGGTGACGGTGGTGGTAGCACTGCTGCTGGCCGCGGTCCTGAGAACGGCCAGCGGGATTGACAGCGGTGCCGCTCAGGTCTGGGTGGTGGGCAAGTTGGTGGCCCGGAACACTGTGCACATAACTGCGCTCATCAGGACCAATCAAGTGGTCGCCGACATCGCCGAGGGAGCGGGCGCGATTCTCCATGCCGTGCACCGAATCGGGGTTCACGCCGGCCATTGCCCGGGCTGCCCTGCGTGCCTGTCGGCGGGAAGGAGGTGAGCCCATGCTGGTTGTCTTGACCGTGCTGGCTTGTCTGGCTGCGTTGGCCTTCCTCACGGTCCTCGCAGTCATGGTGCACCGGATCATCACCGTCTTGGAGCGGATCGGCACTGGCGGGCGGAGCTCGTTGGAGATGATCGCCTGGGGTGTGAGGGCGATCGAGGTGGAAACCGGTCACATCCCGACCCAGGTGACCCATTTGAACGCTCAGCTGGGAGGGGTCGCGGCAGGTCTGGCCCGCATCGACGACGGGCTCCGGTCGGTGGCCACCACCGCAACCACGCAGCGACGGTACCAGTGATGCTACTGGCAGCGCAGCTGATCTGGATCGTGACATTGGCCATCATCGTGTTGGTGTTGACGCCCCTGCTGCTGTACTACTGCTGGCGACTGGTCCGTGCCGCCCACAACATTGAAAGACACTTCGCGGTCACGCTCACGGCTGCGGTCGGAGTCGTCCACTCCACCGCTGCCACCTCGGAGCTATCGGCCACGATCGCCACCGCCAAGGAGATGCTCTCCACCGCAGGGTCGATAGAGCAGACGTCCACCGCCATTGAGGACCTCTTGTTGAGTCGACTGGGAGGGAAGGCGACTTGAGCGCCGTTCTGATGATCATCACCTTCGCCCTGGCGGCTGTCTACGTTGTCGTGCTGGCGGTGACGCTGGTCTTGGTCTTGGTCTACCTGCGGCGCGCTGCGGGGCTGGCCAAGCAGCTCGCGCGTGGTTTGGACCAGGTGGCGCGCCAAACCGAGTCGCTGCCGGATGACATTGCCACCATCAACCAAGCCTTGAGTCAGTTGCTGCAGGGGCTCAGCGCAGTCGGAGGCCATTACCGCAGGCTGGTGGTGGCGGCGGGACTCAAGTCCCGCCCTACGTCCGCCGCACGGGGTGAGGCCGCCACAAGGGAGTGATTGGCTGATGTGCTTTAAAAACCTGCCGGTGGACTTCGACGAGGCCGGAAAGGCCCACCTCAGGGCCGGCTTCGAACAGGCCTACGACACTCAGAAGGTGCGGCCGGCCACCACCGCGGGTCTTGGCCCTGATCAGGTTCGGGAGTTGCTGGCCCGCAACGGGCACATCAAGGAGTTCAATGTCGACCCGGTCACCCGGGTCGCCGGGGCTCTTGCCTTCCACACCGTGTGCGACCTCAAGGAGCGGCGGGTGCTGGAGACCAACAGCATGGCGACTCTGTTCCGCGGCTACGAGCTGATCCTCAAGGGGCGGGATCCCAGGGACGCGATCTTCATCTCCAGCCGCGCTTGCGGAGTGTGTGGGGGAGTGCACTCGGCAACGGCGGCGCTGGCCCTGGAGATGGCATTCGGCGTCAAGCCCCCGCCGCTCGGGATTCTGGTTCGCAACCTGGGACTGGCCATGGAGTTCCTCTACGATCATCCCCTCCACCTGTTCCTGCTGGCGGGGCCGGACTACTCCGAAGAGGCGGTCAAGGAGACCAACCCCGAGGTCTGGGATCGAGCGGTCCACGCCGCCGCGGCCTATGGTAAGTGGCACGGGTACTCGACCATAGGTGCCATCATGACTGACCTAAACCCGCTGAGCGGGCACCTCTACCTCGAGGCTCTGGAGATGACTCGGCTGGCCCGCGAGGCTTACGTGGTGCTGCATGCCAAGTACCCTCACCCCCAAACCATGGTCCCCGGTGGCGTCAGCACCACTATCTCCAACACCTCGTTCCAGGAGTATTACGGACGCTTGGTCCAGTTCTTCGACTATGCCAAGAAGGTGGTGGCGATCTGGGATGACGTGGTCGACTTCATGTATGAGGCCAACCCGGCCTACCGGCAGGTCGGAGTCCGTCCGGCCAACCAGATCGACGTCGGCATCTGGGACGACCCCGAGGCGTATGACGCCACCTATGCCAACTGCGATGAGTGGGGCGAGCGCCGCTGGGCCACCCCGGGCGTGATTGTGGACGGCGAGCTTCGCACCACCCGCTTGCAGCAGATCAACATGGGGGTGGAGGAGTTCGTCGAACACTCCTTCTACGACGAGTGGACCGATCGGGCGGCCCCCTATCAAACTGACCCGGCAAACAATCCGCTGAGCCCCTACCACATGTGGAACAAGGAGACGTTGCCGCGTCCTGGGGGCACCAGTTGGAAGGAGAAGTACACCTGGGACACGGCGCCGCGCTGGGACCGCTTGGCGATGGAGGGGGGCGCCTACACGCGCCTTTACAACACCGCTCTGGCGCGCAAGATTCCCGCCAATCCCTTCATCGAATCCACTGGACACAGCCTGCGCATGTCGCTCCCGAAGGGCACCCTACCGGATATGGAGCTGGAGTGGCGGGTGCCGGCTCAGTGGGGCGCCTTCGAGCGCAACCGGGCGAGGGCCTACTGCATCGCCTATACCGCGCTGGTCGCGATGAACGACCTGCTGCGGTCGTGGGACTGCATGAAGGCGGGTGACATGCGAGTCCAGACCCCCTATGAGATTCCTCAGGACGAGCGCTTGGGAGTGGGCTTCTGGGGGGCCGGGCGAGGCTTCCTGACGCATCACTGCGTGATCGACAAGGGCGTCATCCGCAACTACCAGATCCTGACCCCGTCCACCTGGAACGCATCCCCTCGCGACCCCTTCGGCAATCCTGGGCCCTATGAAGAGGCGGTCCTCAACACTCCGCTCTTGGAGAATTTCGATCACTCAGAGGACTTCAAGGGCATTGACATCCTGCGTACGATTCGAAGCTTTGATCCCTGTATGCCCTGCACGACCCACATCTACGCTGATGGTCAGCTGATGCTCAGCCGGGAGGTCAACACCTGTGCCTGCGGGCTCGATGAGTGACCGGATGCAGTCGCCTAGGCGCACCCTGGTGGCCGGGATCGGATACACGTATCTGAGGGATCACTCCGTCGGACCGGTCTTGGCCCAGAGGTTGGCTCAGCGCCGGTGGCCCCCTGGGGTGGAGGTTGATGACTTCAGCTTCGGAGCCATTGACGCGGTCCACCGCCTCCGCAGCTCAGGCTACGATCGGGCTGTGTTCTACGGCGCAGCGGTGCGAGGCGAGGCCCCGGGCAGCATCCGACGCTATCGCTGGGTGGGCGGCCAGGACGCCCACACCGTTCAGGAAATGGTGGCGGAGGCGGCCCAGGCGGTGATCAGCCTGGAGCACACTCTGATCGTGGCGGGCCACTTCGGAGCCTTGCCCGACCCCACATGGGTGTTCGAGATAGAGCCCGAGGACCAGGGATACGGTGAGGGCTTCACGCCGGCGGTGGAGGAGGCTGTAGGGCAGTTGGAGAGGCTGCTGCGCGCGGAGGTGGCGGCTGATGCGTGAGCCGCCACCTGCCGACATGCCCCCCGCCTCCGAGTACCTCTTCTGGAGGGACGAGATTCTCCAGGTGATGTACTGGATGGCGGGCGAGGGGCTGGGGAGCGCTGTCAGCCCTGCCACGCTGCGCACCTTCTTGGGTGGGGACGAACCTGAGCTGCTGCTCGTCATTGAGCGGGTGGCTGTCGATGGCTTTCTGGAACCCGCAGGACCCGGGACATGGATGTTGACCGAGCTCGGAAAGGATGCTGGCAAGCGCGGGTTCGCGATGGAGTTCGAGGGTCTCACTGGTCAAGCGCACGGCGAGTGCGGCCCGGACTGCTGGTGCCATCAATCTGCCGCCAGGGCTGCTCAGTGCGCCACCGAGCGGCTCGCGCGCACCTATGGCGGCCAGGGGGGTTGACCGCCGCCGCCAACCAGTGGGACCAGGCATCAACTTCCCCCGCGAGGCTTCGGGGCAGGGGGTCGAGGGCCGTCACGGTGCTTCTTGCGGTGACTCCTCCGCGCTGACGATGGAGTCCGAATTGATTCCTAACTTTGGCGAGACGCTGCCTGAGGAGGTGCCGGCGGAGCTCAAGGTCCTCATCGCCGGTATGGGGAACATGCTGCGGGGAGATGACGGCTTCGGGGTAGCCATGGCTGAGCGACTTATGTCCCGACCGAGCTGGTCGCAGATTGCGCCGCCAGATGATGGCCGACCGGGCTTCCGAAACAATCTCAGAGTCACAATCAGGGAGTTTGGAATCGGGGGGGTTCACCTGGTGCAGGAGTTGCTGAGCGGCTACGATGCTCTGCTGCTGCTGGACGCGGTGGAGATGGGGGCCACCCCTGGGAGCCTTCACCTACTGGAACCTCAGGTTCCGGACCTCCATGATCTCACGCCCGCCGCCCGGCGCGACTTCCTGGCGGACATGCACTGGGCCACCCCGGACCGCGCTCTGATTCTGGCTGGCGAGCTCGGAGTCCTGCCCCGGCGCCTGCTCATTCTCGGCTGCCAACCCGAGAGTCTGGATGGCCTCTCTCTGGTCCTGAGCGCAAGCGTGGAAAAAACCCTGGCCGCCGCCACGGATCTGGTCGCGGCGGCGTTGGATCGCTGGCGGTGAGCAGGCCATTTTGGCGACCCTGACCCTCGCACCTTTGCCAGGGGTATGGCTCCGAGCTGATGGTCGTCGACCGTTGGTTCCCCAGCTCCCGGGCACGGCCTGGGCGCGGCACGGCCAAACTGGAGCTCAGCCTCAAGGAGCGGAGCTACCTCCGCATGAGCTGTGGTT
>JAKAWF010000073.1 GCA_021817025.1 bacterium | reverse complement strand
GAACTTCATCTGGCTGTCCGCGCTGCGGGAGCGAACTTTCGCACCTCAAGTCCTCGGACAAGCACGCCAGCGGCCACCACTGGGCGCACTGCCGGCATTGCGGGCTCAGCTCAGCTTTCCTCGCGGGCGATCACGTAAGAGATCTGACCCCGGAGCTGGTGGGCCCGGACGAGGGCCAGCTGGTCACCGAAGCTGTGCTGGTCCAGCGCCAAGAACTCCCGCTTTGGAACCCGGTCATCTTCCCTGGGGTACGCATCGAGGAGCGCCCTACGACCAGTCAAGGCCAGCTCACCTCCTCCTCTCCCGAGCACCCTCGCCGTTGCCAGGCCGAAATTCGAGCCTGGCAACGGCCTCCCGATAGACGGCATGGCCGCCGCGAGGCCCGACCGAGATCACTTCCACAGTGTCAGGGCGGTCCTCGCTGGGGCGGAGGCGGTAGACGACGCGGTAGCGCTCAGGCCGCCGGGCAGACAGGTCGAAACGGAGCCGGCGGCAGCCTTCCAGGTCGCCGCTCACCAACCGGGCCCCGAGCGCCTTGCCAATTCGGCGCCGGCCGGCCAGGTCACTGATAGCTCGGAGTGCCGCGTCGACAAGCTCCTCGTCGACTTCTGACAAGGCTCGAAGATCGTCGAGGACTTGGGGTAGGAGCGTCCGGCGCCAGGCAACCGGCACCTCTCAGCGGTAGTGGCTCGGGTCACGGCCCAACGCCGCGGCGACTTCGTCGAAGTCGGTCCTGGCGTCGCCAGCCTCGGCGAGGCGATGCTTTGCTTCGGTTGCATCCAACAGGTCCTCGACGGCAGGAGCTAGCTCTGCCCAAAGCTCCCAGGGCACGATCACACCCTGGGGCTTGCGGTGGCTGCCAAAGGCCACGGGCTCAGCCGCAGCGCCGAGCCGAGCGAAGTCGGCGACAATCTGGCTGAGTCGTGCTCTAGCCTCGGTTGTCGGCAGCACCTGTGGAGGCAGCTGGCGAAACATGTCTGAAAAGTATATCAGGTAGCTGTACGTATTTCGTCCCTGGTCTGCCCGTACCTGCGGCGCCGCGGCAGCTCGCAGCGACACAGGACTCCACCGGCGCGTCGCTGCAACTGCCTGCCCACGTGAGTCAAGTCCCATCTTCGGCTCGCTCCTGGCAACGGCGGGCACTACGCATCGCTCACGATCTCCGACCCGGGTAGATCTGCACACTGGCGGCCCTCCGTGGGTGGAAAGAGCATCCGGTTGGGGCGTGAGGGCCCCAGTGCAGGCCAGGGCTTTGCCGACGCAGCGACCGCACACCCGGACTCTGTCCTGCGTGCGACCCTGTGTGGCACCTCACCATTCGGGCAGACCTGCTGGGACGGCTCCCGGAAGTGGCCGACGGGCATGGCCAGCGTCTGAGCCACCGTCCCTGCAGAAGTCCGCCCGTTCGGAAGGCTTTGCGGAAGTCCATGTCGTCGTTTGGTTGAACTGGACCGAAGTGGTCTCCCGGCTCGCAATCCGGCGGATGGCCTCACCCAATCGGCCGACCACAGGCACGGCCTTGTGGCAGACGTGGCCGGGTAGCTTTCAACCCTTCGCCTCTAGCCTGCCCGAGCATTTTACGGTTGTCAAGCGGCGTAGGCACCCCCGACAGGGCCACGTCAAAGTCCAGGGGGAAGGCGGGCTCCAGCGGCCGCCTGAGTTCACTCATGCAGTCGGCGGTCCCCCGCGTCAGAAGTCGGCCAAGCGGGCAGGAGAATCGGGAGGGCGACTTTGACGGACCCCTGGCACCCCCGACGCGAACCGTGACGGACCCGTCACGGTCCGCGTGGCCCTTGGCAAGCCCACCGACCGGCTCGGGAAGCTCCTTGAGCCAGCGTTGGAAGCTCCGGTTTGACCACTTAGTTGACCACTTGCGGGGCGATCTTTGGCGGTCTTTAGCGACCTCTGGCGACCTAACTTTGAGTTCAAAATGTGGTGCCCGCAGCAGGACTCGAACCTGCAACCTTGGGATTAAGAGTCCCCTGCTCTAACCAGTTGAGCCATGCGGGCGCTAGGTGGTGAGTCTACCGCGAATCGGCATCCGCGACCAGCGGCGCGGCCGGCCGGCAGCTGGCGGGCCCGGCCGGGGCCAGGAAGCTCAGACGGAAGGTGTTCCCCACTTCCGCCGCGCTCTCCAGGGAGAGACTGCCGCCGTGGGCTCGGGCCACTCGCTGCACCACGGCCAGGCCGAGGCCGCTGCCGTGGACATCAGTTGCATCGGCTCGCTCGAGGCGCACGAAGGGGTCGAAGACCCGCAGCCGATCCTTCGCCGGGATCGCGGGCCCTCGGTCAGCCACCTCCACGACGACAAGTGCCCCCCGCTGGACGAGCCCAAGCCGGACTGGGCCGGGGGGAAGCGAGTACTTGAGGGCGTTGTCGATCAGGTTGGCGACCGCTCGCCCCAATAGCTCCTGGTCTCCCCGCACCGCCGTGGTCCCCGGCTGCAACTCCACCTCCAGCCGATGTCCGCTCAACTCCGCCATGGTCCGGTAGGTCTCGAATACGTCTCGCACCACCTCGGTCAGATCCACCAGCGGCGTCTCGGCCCGATGGGCGGCCAACTCCCCAGCTCGGATCAGATCGCCCAGCCCGGTGAGGACCCCGGCCAGACGCGCCACCGCGCGAGACTGACGTCCGACCGCGCCGAGCAACTCGGGAGCCAGGGCTGCACACTCTTGTGTGAGGCCGTCCAGAGCCACCCGGATGGCCAGCAAGGGGGATCTCAGCTCGTGGAGGAGAAGGTCCGGAGACGGCAAGTCACCTTCCCGCTCCGCTGGCTGGACCAGCGCGTGAACCACCATCGCAGTCCAGCCCGGGACCAGGCCCAGGCCCAACAGTTCAACCGTGACCGCCCCCTTACTGGCCGGGACCTCAAGGAGCGGTGAGCCGCCCCGCAACTCGTCGCGCATGGTTCCCAACCGAAGCTGTTCCAGCCGTGGGTGGGCCAGGAATCCTCTGGGGTCCAGCAGCGTGGTCGCCAGCCCAGCCGTCTGGAACGCAGGGTTGGCAAAGGCCAGCTTGCCGCGGTGGTCGAGAACCGCGACAGGCGTCGCCCCCCGCACCAGAATCTCGCTGGCGAAGTCGGCGGTGGGCATCACCTGGGGGTCCTCCACCGCGCGCCAGCTGGCGTTCACTCAGAGGCCTCGAACTTGTAGCCAATGCCGCGGACGGTGTGGATGAAGCGAGGTTTGGCGCTGTCGTCACCGAGTAGGCGGCGCAGTTCGACCACCGCATTGTCGACGGCCCGGGTGTAGACGTCGGAGTTGATTCCCCACACCTGGTAGATCAGCTGCTCCTTGCGGCAGACCCTGCCGGACTGGCTGGCCAGGGCCACCAGGAGGCTGAACACCCGTGGCGGCAGCTCCACCGCGCGACCGTCAACCCGACAACTCCAGGTGGCACTGTCAATGGAGAGGCCACCTGCCTCGATCCTGGTTCCAGCGGCACCGGCGCGGTGGAGCAACCGCTGGACCGCGGCCCGCAGCACGCTGGGATCCTCGTCCTTGCCCAAGTAGACATCAGCGCCGCTGGCGTAGCCCGTGGTCTTGTCGTAGGGATCACTCTTGGCGCTCAGCATCACCACGGGGATCTCGTCGCCGCCGCTGCGGAGCGAGCGCAGGACTTCCAGGCCAGTCATCTCCGGCATGGCGTAGTCCAGCACCACGCATTCGGGGCGATCGCGGGCGATCGCCAGGAGCGCCTCGCGCCCGCTCCTGGCCACCGTGATCCGATAGCCGTCGCCAGCCAGCAGGGCCGTGATCGCAGCCAGGCTGGTGGGATCGTCATCGACCACTAGGACTCGGATCCGATCTTCTGCTCGCACCTCCCCCCCCAGAGCACCCACAGCGTAGCCGCTCAGCGGCTCCGACACAAAGGGTGCGCTGGGAGTGCAAAACCGGGTGCCGGGGGAGGCACAGCCGAGGGGAGACAGCAGCGGTCCCAGCCGAACACTGCCGCTCCGAAGGGGTTGTGGAGGACCCCCATGGGAGGGAGCCAAGGTGTTGGAAGAGGACTTCGCCGTGCACTTGGATGGCCTGCGCCACGCCGAGCCGGAAGCGATCTCGTGGATGTTCACAGCCTTTCGCGACGATGTGGAGCGATGCTTCCGGCAGCGCCCGCCGGAGGACCGTGCCGACCTGGTCCAGGACGTGTTCGTCACCGCGATCACCCGCCTGCACACCTTCCAGGGCGACCGGGCGGCAGTGCTGCGCGCCTGGTTGAAGAGCATTGCCTTCCACCGCTGGCATCACCGTTGGGAGGCGGACCTGGTGCGCCAACGCCACGCCGGCGTCGCTCTGGAGGTGCTGCTGGAGCTGCACCCTAGTCACCCTGCCTTCAGCGATGAGCGCGCCGACCCCGCCCTCACAGCGATCGATCGGGACGTGGTCGGGGGGCTGCTGGGCTGCCTGACCCCGGGCCAGGCGAAGGCGGTTCGCGCCCATGTGATCGAGGGCAAGTCGACCCAGCAGATCGCGGCCGACTGGGGCGTTCCCCGAGAGCGGGTGCGTGGTCTCTACAAGCGCGGCATGACCCGCCTGCGCGGGTCCGCCCTCACCCGGAGCCTGGTGAGCGCCACCTGATGGAGACACCTCATCACGCGAATTCCCTCAGCCAGGCGGGTGAGATGCAAGGTTACGGACCCGTAACAAATCCGGCAGTTCCCGCGGGACCCTCAACAGGTGCAGAATCCCATCCACTGGTGGTGCGGGTGGGCCAGCGGAGCCCCGATGGGAAGGGGGCACCGCAGTGAGGGAGGCTGGGCGGTGAGGCGCAAGTTGGCCGTGGCCGTGGGTTTCGCCGTCTTCTGCGTCGCTCTGGCCGGCTTTGTGGTGGTGGGGTTCGCAGCCCAGGCAGGGCAGGTCCGGGTCCTGGCAGCGGCCCGGACCATCATCGCGGGCCAGCTCCTGGAGGCGAACAGCAGCGATCTCGGCACTGCTGGGGCCCTGGTCCACCTGGGCACGGCCGCGCTGGCGGACACGTTCCCCCAACAGGACTATCGCGCGGTCCAGGGCGCGGTGGCGCTGGTCACCATCCCGGCGGGTTCGGTAATCCTCCGCCAAGACCTGGCGCTCAGCTCCGGTGCGGGGATGCGCCAGGTGACCATCGATCTTGCCTCCATGCCCGCGGGAGTCGGAGCGGGTGGGCGGGTCGACCTGCTCTCGGTCTGGGGCGACCAGACGGGGGCCATCGGCCCGGGATCGAATCTCTGCGGTTCGGCAGCAGCCGTCGGCTGCGTCGTTCCGCTCGCCCAGTCCGTCCTGGTGGTGGCCGCGAGCCAGCCGGCGCATTCGATCACCATCGCGGTCCCACCGGAACAGGTGGCACCTTGGCTGCTGCTGGACGCCACCGAGCCTATCTGGGCGGTGCCGGCAGGTGCGCTCGCTTGTCCTGGGGCTGAGCTGGAGGTCTCGAATCCAGCCGCGGCCTTGCAGGCGATTCAGACGCCGGAGAGGGCCTCGGCATGCCGGCGCTCGCCGGGCACCGGCACCGGTGGCCCGTGATGCGAGTCGGCTTCAGGCACTCCCGCTCGCCGCAAGGACACCCGGTGGACGCCGAGGCCGGGTTTCCATCGGCTGCGGGCCCGGGCCGGATGGTGGGTGTGACCGGAGCCGCGGGCGCTCCGGGACGCACATTCATCAGTGTCAACGCCGCGCTGGGCCTCGCTCAGGGGGGACTGTCGGTGTGCCTTCTCGATGCCGACCCCGGGTTGGGAGCAGTAGCCGCCCAGCTGGACCTGAGCGAGGACCGCTCCCTCCACTACCTGGCCCACGAGTCCACCCTGGTTGCGATCGATGACGACCTCATCGACAGGCATCTGCAGCACTTCGGGCCGCTGGCAGTCCTCACCGGCCGCTTCGAGCCGGGCCGAGGGGGCACGATCTCGGGGGAGGTGTTCAGCACGGTGACGCGCCTGCTTCTCCGTCGCTATCGCCTCCTGATCGTCGATCTCGGCCGCCTGGACAACGCCCATACGGCGGCCCTGGCGATGACCTGCCAACTGGTGCTGTGGGTGGTCTCCGCCTCACCCCTCGGGGCCGATCTCTTCGATCGCACCGTGACGTCATCGTTGGCCGCTCAGCTGCGGCCCAAGCCGAACCTTGCCATCATCAACGGGACGGGCGGCGGGGCCCTGAGGGAGCCCGAGAGTGCCTTGCTGCGCCGCTACGGGATCTCGGTCGCGGCCAGTGTCCCCTACCACCGTCTGGCGAGCCTGGAAGCAGAGATGAGGCACCGCCCCGCGGTCATGGCAGGGCCGCTGAGCCAACCCCTCAGCCGGGTAGCCGCGACGGTCGCGGCCACTGCTCTGCGGCCATCCCCGCTTGGCCCGGTCCCGGACGGCACCCAGCCAGCCCGACTCGCCAGCTGCCTGATGACGGATGGAGTCGGCCCTTGAGCATCTCCCTGAGCCGCCTTTCCAGCGCCTCCCCCGACCATCTGCAAACGGTCGAGTCCGAGGTTCTCACCCGGGTCCAATCCGGAATCGCCAGCCGACTGGCCCAGCGCCCCGAGACCGAGCTCGTGGCCAGCGATCGAGGATGGATCGGGGAATTGGTTCAGTCCGAGATCCAGCGCTATCACGTGGCGGCGCCGCATCTGCGCAACCCTGTCCTCGACGGTGCCGGCTACGAGCGGCTGCGGAGCCGCGTCCTCGCACAGGTGACCCCCCTGGGGCCCCTGGCCGAGTTGCTCGGGGATCCCCTGGTGGAGGAGGTGATCGTGAACGGCCCCGGGGAGATTCTGGTGGTCAGGGACGGGGTCCAGGAGGAGTCGGGGATCGAGTTCGCCAGCGAGGAGGCTCTGCTCACCACGGTTCAGCAGCTGTTGGGGACGGGCTCGTCCCATCTGGACCGGGCCAGCCCCATGGTCACCGCCACCCTGGACGACGGTTCCCGCCTCAACGCGGTGCTGCCACCAGTCGCAGTTCCCATGGCGGTCACGATCCGGCGCCACCAGCTGGCCCGGTTCGGGCGACTGTCCGATCTCGCCCAGGTCGGCACCCTGCCATGGGAGCTGATCCCACTGCTGCAGGCGGCGGTGCGATCCCGCCTCAGCCTCATCGTCTCGGGCAGCACGGGGTCTGGGAAGACCACGCTGCTGCGCCTTCTGATCAGGGAGGTGCCCGGTTTCGAGCGCATCATCACCATCGAGGACCAGCGGGAGCTGCACCTGCGCACCGTCTCTGGCGGGCGGCCCAACACCATCTCCCTCGAGGCCCGTGACGCCAACACCGAAGGGCGCGGCGAGGTCACCATCCAGCAACTGGTGCGCAACGCCCTGCGCCAGCGGCCCGACCGCATCTTTGTGGGCGAATGCCGCGGAGCCGAGGCCCTCGATGTGGTCGACGCCATGGGCACCGGCCATGACGGCAGTGGGACCACCCTCCACGCCAACAGTGCCCGGGACGCCCTCGCTCGTCTGGCCGCTTTGGTGCGCCGCCATCCCGCCCAGGCGCAGGCCGACCCTGCCGCGATCGCGCGCGAGCTTGCCGCGAAAGTGGACCTGGTGATCCACCTGACCCGCTTTCGACAGGCGGACGGACGGGACCACAGGGTGATTCAGGCGGTCGGCTTCGTCACCGGCCAGGTGGAGGGGGAGATGCCATTGGTGGAGGAGGTCTGCCGCTACCGTCGCAGTCGCGGGGAGTGGGATTGGAGTCTCACCAGACTCGATGACCTGCCCCCCAAGATCACCGAGAAGTTCGAAGCGGCGGGAGTGGCGGCAGAGGGCCTCCTGGGTACCTCGAACCCCTTGGGCGTGAGCGCCTGAGCAGGACGCCAGAGTGCTCCCGCCAGCTTTGCTGCTGCTAGCCCTTCTCACCTCGGGCCTCGCGGCCGCCACCGGCGCGATGGTCGTCCTGGCCACGGCCCCAGCTGCGATCGCCGGCGGCGACCAGGGTCCGGTCGCTGCCGCGTGGAGCCGGCTCAAGCGGCTCGGCAACCGATTGGGGAACGGAATCACCGGCTGGCGGGGCTGGCTGCCGGGCTTGGCTCTGGGACTCCTGGCCGCGGGTGGCGCCTACGCGATGCTGGGGCTGGCGCTGCCATCCTTGGTCGTCGGAGTCTTGGGATGGACCGCCCTGGGCGCTCTCGCGCGCTGGCGTGAGCTGGGCCGCCGATCCCGCCAGCGGGAGGCGCTGGTGAGCGCTGTCGACTTGTTGGGTCAGCTGCTGCCCGCCGGTCACGGCGTCCGCCAGTCCCTGCAGGTGCTCGCCGAGAGCGGGCCGCTGGAGCTCCGGCCAGAGCTGACCCAGGTGCTGGATCGGATGCGCGAATCCTCGCTTGAGCAGGCCCTGCTGGAAGCACAGCTCAGGCTGCGACAGCCGCTCTTCACCCTGGTCGCCACCACCCTGGCCGTGGGAGGGCGGTCGGGCGGCCGCCTCACCCCGCTCTTGGAGGAGCTCTCTCGGGCAGCCCACCAGATCGAGGCCACTCAGAGTCAGCTGCGCGCTGAGCAGGCGCAGGGGCGGTTTGGTGCCCTGGTGATCGCGCTGATGCCGCTGGGGCTCATAGTCGTGCTGCGGGTGGTCAATCCCACTTATCTCAACCCCTACGGCACTCTGCCCGGACAGCTGGTGCTGGCCCTGCTGCTGACCGCGATCGTGGTGGGGTACCTGTGGATGCTGCGCATCCTGCGCATCCCCGATCTCGACCTCATCGACATGGCGGAGTCCCAGAGTCCGGGCCCTCGGCAACGCACCCAAAGAGCCCCGGTGTCGGTTCAGCAGGACTCCTCGGCGGGGAGCGTCTAGCTCGCATGGAACTGGCTCCGCTGGTCGGGTTCACACTGGGGCAGCTGTCGCCCGCAGGCGCCCCGGTTGCCATCGCCGGGGCGGTGGCCCTCGGCGCCGCCGCTGGAACCGCGGTCTGGCTCTGGCCGGCTCGGCCCAGTTGGGGCGGCTGGGTGAGCCGCAGAACATCACACCGCCGGACCGCCGCCCCAACCCATCCGGATCGCGGCCTGCATCTGCTCGGCCGCGCCGTGACCGCGGGGGCGGCGGTGGCCGGGCGGCTTCTGCCAGCCGCGCTGCGCCCGCTGTTGCTGAGCCTGCTCCAGCGCGGAGGGCTTGAGTTAGCGCCAGAGCAGGCCGTCTCGGAGCAGCTTCTGATCATGCTGGCCCTCGCCGTGCTGCTGACGATCCCGACGGCGGCCGGCCTGATCCCCATTTGGCTGGCGGTGGTGCCGGTCCTGTTGCTACCACCAGCGACCGTGCTCGGGCTCCTGCGATCCGCCCGCAACCGCCGCCGTGCCGCGATGGCTCAGCTGCCCATCCTGGTCGACCTCATGGCCCTGGAGCAGAGCGGTGGCGGGGTGGGCACGAGGCGGGCGATGGAGCTGGTGGTCGCTCGGGTCAGGGGAGTTGCGGCCGCGATTCTGCGGGACTGTCTGACCCGATCCGCCGCCTCGGGCACGCTGCCGCTGGACCGCCAGTTGGAGGACAAGGCGCAGCGGCTGCAGATGCCGGCGCTGGCCGCCATGGCCGCCGTCATCCGGCTGCAGCGCGAGGAGGGGATATCGACGGCATCTCCCCTGGGCAACCTCGCCCGAGGCCTGCGCGACCGGCAACGGGACGAACTCACGACCAGGGGTCGGCGCGCCCTCGTCTCGATGTTGCTCCCAGTCGCCCTGTGCATCCTGCTGCCCTTCATCATGATCATCCTGTACCCGGCGCTGGAGCGGCTGGCGGGAGCGTTCCAGTGAGGCGCGGGCGTCAATCCGGGCAGGCCATGGTGGAGCTCGCGATCGGGGTGGCCATCTTCCTCCTGGCGGCGCTGGGAGCGGTCCAGTTGGGGCTCGTGGCAATGGCCGAGGAAGGGGTCCAGAGTGCGGCTTTGACGGGCGCTCGCCTCGCCTCTGCCGGCCCGCTCCCGGGCGATCCGTTGCAGCGGCTGGCAGCGGGCCGCTCGGCCGCCATCGCGTCCGTGGCGGCCACCTCCCTGGGCCTGGCGCTGGTTCCCACCTGCCCGGGTGGCGGCTCCGCCGGCTGCGGCACCGGCTCGCTCTGCCTGGTCTATCAGGACGGGACCCCTGAGCCGGGCACCACCCTGCCCTGCAGCCAGGTTCCGGCAGGCTCACAGGCGAGCTACGGGCCGGTTCCCGGAGACCTCGACGGGAGGCAGAATCCCGCCTGCCACTCCAATGGCTGTTTCGGCGCGTCCCAGGGGATGGCGGCATGTGCGGCCAAGGCGGTGCCGGGCCGGCTGCAGATCTGCCTGGCCTACACCTCCTGGCCACCGCTGGCGGTCGACATCTGGATCACCGGTGGGCTGAAGACCATAACGCCCTGGCTCAGCTCGGCTGGGCTGGACGCCGAGCCGGTCGGGGTGCGCCTGCGCCTCCAGGTCGAGGCTTTCACACCGTGAGCCCCGGCGGGCGGCGGGAGGGGCAGGCGCTGGTGGAACTGGCGCTGGTACTGCCGTTGATCCTGCTCCTCGGCTGCGGGGCGGTGGGAATCGTCCAACTGGCCCGCACCCAGATGGCTCTCGGCACGGCGGCCAGTGCCACCGCCCTGGTGGCTGCCCGAGGAGTGACTGCCGCCTCGGCCTGCCGGCAAGCGCATCTGGAGCTGGGGCTGGTGCTGGCTGACTCCGCGGGCCTGCTGCCGGCTCACCTTCACGACACCTTGGACGGGGCCTGTGTGGGCTCGGTGCCGATCACGGCCGCCCTGCCGACCGCGCCTGGCACCGGGGCGTACGCGATCTGGTTTGGATACGGCGCACCGGGGGACACGTTCTGCCGGGCTGGGGGCGTCCCCACCAGAGGCGGCGTGACGGACGGGGATGTGGTGGTGGCAGTCGCGTTCCGGCCCAACCTGGCCTGGATTCCGTTGCTGGGAGGCTGGCTGTCGCCGGCCCTCAGCGCCACCACGACCGACAAGATCGATCCCTTCCGCAGCCGAAACCCGAGTCAGGACCAGACCGGTGACGACTGCTGACGGGCAGCGCGGGCAGATTCTGCCACTGTTCGCGCTCCTGCTGGCGCTGCTGCTGCTGCCGGTCGCAGCCCTGGCGGTTGACGGCGGCCTGCTGCTCTCCACCCATGCCAGCCTGGTGGCCACCACCCAGAGCGCGGCTGAGTCGGGGGCCCAAGCCGTTGACGTCACCGCTCTGGACCGCACCGGCTCCTTCCAGCTCTGCGGGGCACCAGACGGCAACTCCACCTGCGGCAACGGGGTGGGTGACGTGGCGGCGGTGGTGGCGGCGGTGGTCGACGCCGGCACCGCCGGACCCGGGCTGACCTGCCGTCAGGTCGCGGCCGTTGATCTCGCCCCGGTACCAGGGCAGCGGACCGGCTGCGAACTGGCACTCCTGGGAGGGTGTCCGGTCGGCTCATCGGCCTGGAAGGGAGTGTCCGTGCTGCTTTGGAAGACGTCCCAGATGCCCCTGCTGGCGCTCGGAGGTTGGAGCTCGATCCTGATCCAGGGCCGGGCCACGGCCTGGATGACACACGGATTTGGGCAGCCGGTGCCGACCAGCTCGGCGACATGCTGAGCCGCCGAGCCCCCTCGGGGCCAGCCTCAGGGGAGTGGGAGCCAGCGCCACCCCCACCTGAGTTGCCGTCCCCGAGCGTCCTCGCCTGGCGGCGACCCGGCGAGGCGAGGCCTCGGCGCCAGGTTCCCAGCCACCCCCTCGTTTGCCTTGCGGAGGCTGATCAACCTGCGCCGCCGCGGCGCCGCTTGGCGTCTCGGTTGCCGGGCCTCCTTCCGGCCGAGATCGCCCGCCGCCTGCGCGCCCTCCAGGGGAGTGATCCGACCTCGTCTGGCACCCGCCAGACAAGCCTGGGTAGAGGCGCTCGGAGTGGCCTGGCGACTCCCCTGGTGGCGCTGGTGGCGGGCGGCACCGGCGGCAGTGGTCGCTCCACCCTGGCCCTCGATATCGGCTGGGCCGTGTCCGCCTGGGACGGCGGGCTGAGAACCCTGCTGGTGGATGCCGACGGGGTCAATCCGAGTCTTGACCTGCGCCTGGGGGCGGCCGAGGCGCAACAGGATCGGCTGCCCTCCGCTCGCGTCGATCAGGTGCTCCTGCGACTGCCGGAGCTGGCGGCAGGGAACCCCCGCTTGGAGACCCTGCTCTGGACTCACCCGAAGCGGTCGCTGCGGGCGTTGCTGAGCGCCTGGCCCGAAAGCCAGGTGTCGCCGATCGGCCCTGAGCATCTCGACTATCTGCTCCAGTATCTGATCCGACCAGCCTTCGACGTGGTGGTGGTGGACGGAGGCCCGCTCCACGGCACCACCAGCTCCCAGGCACGATTTTGGGCTGGCCAGGCCCATGTGTTCGTGCTTCCATTGCGCCCGTTCGAGCCCGACGTGAGAGCAACATCCCAGTCCTTGCAGGCCCTGGAGAGGTGGTTCGGGGTGGGACGCGAGCGCTGTCGGGGAGTGGTCGCCCTGGCCCCGGGCCAGTCCCTGCAGGGCCTCCGCCACCACCCTGCCCTGGAGGGACTGGGGCTCAGCGCCCGGCCCTGGGTGCAGCGCAGCGCGATCCTGGCCGAGGTGCGGCACCTGCCACTGGCAGAGGTGGACAGAAAGGTCGCGGCCAGCACCCTCGACCTGGTCTGCGACCTGTGGTCGACCGCGCCAGGTGGCGGGGCTCATGGCTGATCCGGGGCGCCTCCGCTTGCGGCTCCGCCCCCAGGCCCAGCTCCAGCATCAAGGTGCGGACCAGACCACCAACAGGCTGCGCCAGCTGGTGGACGGGGTGGAGGCGGCAATCGCGGCGGGGGACGACGTCGCGCTGGTCAGGTACATCGCGCCCCAACTCATCGCCAGAATGCTGGCCGCGGCCGCCACCTTCCGCGCCGACTCCGGTGCCTGGAGCCCGGCCAGGTCCGGCCTGCGCTGGAGTCAATGCCGCCGCCGGCCCGATGGACCAGGGAGGCTATGGCTCCGGCTCAGATTCGAGGACCTCACCCGCTGTGAGTATCCGGAGGGCGCGGTCGTCGCACCCCTGCGGACGCACGAGGTGGATGTCGAACTGGAGACGACCGCTGTGCCCTGGAAATTGTGCCGCGTGGTCGAACGCGGTGAGGAGTGACCGCTGGCCCGGAGCGGCCGCGGCCGGGGGGTGCCAACTGCTCCCCACGACCTCAATACCTCTCACCGCGCAGCTGTTCCGGTGTCTCGACATGAGGTGGTCGGAGTGGGCCAGACTGGAAGGCGTTCACTACCAGACCGCCTGGCGGTGGTTCCGCCCCGGACAGCTGCCTGGGCCGGCTGTCCGCACCCCGTCGGGGACGATCCCGGCGGCGGGCGCCGCCACCAAGCACGCCACATCGTTCACGCCAGGGTGTCCTGACCCGACCAGCGCGGTGTTAGGGGCATCGATCCATGACTGGGGCGCGGCTGGATCACCAGCCGCCCCCGAGGCCCGGACACGAGGTCTCAACGTCAGTGGGATATTCGCTGACAGGTCGGGGAAGGGCCACCCCAGCCATGAATTGGCTTGGCTCAGAAGTCCTCAAAGCACCACGGAGCTGGGTCCCAGGCCAACAGGTCGTCAGCCGTTGCCACACAGTGAACTCTAGTAAGCCCACTGCTAGTGGCACCCCTTCTCGGGGTTCCTCTCCCGTTGCCGGGATCGGTTCTGGCCTCACCGTGGAACGCGCACCGCCGAGGCA
>JAKAWF010000072.1 GCA_021817025.1 bacterium | reverse complement strand
TGCGCATCTCCCGCCGGCTGCTCCAGGAGCTCGGCCGCGAGCCCGCCGATCCTGAGATCGGAGAGGAGATGGGGATCACCCCCGATCGGGTGCGGGAGATCGTCAAGGTCGCCCAGGACCCGGTCTCGCTCGAGACCCCCATCGGCGAGGAGGAGGACTCCCACCTGGGCGACTTCGTACCCGACAGTGAGGCGGTCGCTCCCCAGGACGCGGCGTCTTTGACCATGCTGCGGACTGAGGTCGAGGACATCCTCGACACCCTGACGCCGAGAGAACGCCGGGTGCTGCAGCTGCGCTTCGGCCTGATCGACGGCCACCAGCGCACCCTGGAGGAGGTCGGGAAGCGCTTCGGGGTGACCAGGGAGCGTATCCGCCAGATCGAGGCCAAGGCCCTGCGCAAGCTCCGCCACCCTTCCCGGAGCATGAAGCTCAAGGACTACCTGGAGTAGCTCTCCGCGGCTGGGAACGGTCTCGGCTCCGCCCTCAGGTCGGACCTCAGCCTGCGATCTAACCTCTGAGCTGGGGTGAATGGGCCTCGGCTGGGCCGGCCTGGTCGGCCTGCAGGGTGAGGTCAATGGCGTCGTCGGCAGCCAGGCGCAGCTGAGGGATGAGCTTGCGGTCGTTGGCGATCCACTCGCGGTAGCGCTGGGCCCGAGGCTCGGTGAGTCGGTGGGTGACCGGTCTTGCCATCGATGATGGCGGCCCACTGCCCGCAGGGGCCGTGTCGGCGGGGAGGATCGGCCTGGCAGCGGCAGCCAGCCTTGCCGCGGCGGGTGTGACGGCTGACGACACCGCCCGGCGCGATCAGCCCGATCCGGGCGAGTTGGTCGCTGAGGGCGTGGTAACGGCGTTCGGCGGCTGCCAGCCGGGCGGCGAGGTCGGTTTGAGTGAGCATGTCGACTCCTGAGTGGGGGGGCGTGTGTCGGCAGCCATGAGAGCGCTCAGATCGCGGCCCAGCTCCTTTACCGGAGGGCGGCCGTGCTTCATCCCCGTCTCGATCCCCCCGCCCCTGGGCCCCGGGCGGAGCTCCCGGAGTTCCGCGGCGCCTTCCACAGATGTGCCCCGCGCTGGCCCGACGCTCTGTTCGAGCTCACTGACGCCAACATCGCCGGCCACGCTGCAACCGGGCTGCCCCGCCTCACCTCTCCCCGGAGCCGATCCTCCGCCGCGGCCACGGCAGTTCCCATGCCGCTCTCAGCGAGGTCCGGCTCGACGCCGACCAGCCCCGCGACTGCCTGTTCCAGTTCCGTCCTCTCACCTGTCCCTTGGTGTTTGCGGTCGACACCTCGAGCTGGCCCCGCTGTGACGCTGAGACCACTCCGGAGCGGGGCTGCTACCACCGCCCCTCCCGGCACTCCAACGGGAAGCCGATCGTGGCTGGCTGGAACTGCCCCTGGATCGCCCAGTTGAATTGGGAGCGCGACTCTTGGACGGCGCCCGCCGACACCACCCGCATCCCGCCCCGCGACGACACCGGGCAGGCCACCGCTCGGCAGATGTCAGCTCTGGTGGGTCGCCTGCAGCTCGAGGCGGGTGCCCCCGCCCCGCCGCTCCTCGTCGATGCCGGCCACGACCCCATCTCGCCAACCGTCGACCGCGCCGCCGCTGCCGCCCCACTCTTGGTCCGCATCCGCGACGACCGGGTCTTCCCCGCTGCTCCCCCTGACCGCTGTCCCGGCGCCGCTGGCCGACCCCGGCGGCATGGTGCCCCGTTCCGCTGCGCTGGTCCAGCTACCGGGCCCGTCCCTCCAGCCGGTCGAGCCAAGTCCCGGTGAGGGCCGCCGGCATCCCGTCAGACGAAGAGCTGAGATCCAACCCACCGGAGATCCGGCCGAATCCGGGTTCGAACACCCTGCGCCAGAAGGACTCCGCCTGTTTGAACCCAGCGGGTGCGACAGGGTCTGAGGGCAACCGGAGAACCTCCTGATGGTCCGGCGCGAGGACTGGACCGGGAGGCGAGCCCCCCGCCCGGCTAAACTGCAGCATGTCGTTCCGGAGTAGCTCAACGGTAGAGCAGGCGGCTGTTAACCGCAAGGTTCACGGTTCGAATCCGTGCTCCGGAGCCACCCTGGCCACTGACGCTCGCCCGGCCCAGCGCCTCGAGCGGAGCCAAAGCCACCTGGCGAGCGATCGGGAGCGCTGCCACCAGCATCCCCGTCGGCAAGCATCCTTGCCTCTCCGGAGCCGGGAGTGCCCGATCGCAGCCCGCCGGCCATCTCCCCCCGAGACAGGGCTCCCGCCGACGTTGGCCGCTGTAGACTCCGCCCGCGGCGCGCTTGGACCCGGGTGGCGCGGCCAGCCCCGCGCGAAGGCCGGTGCAACGGCTGTCCAACCGGGAGTGGCAGGCGGGCTTGGTGATCCTGGCCCTGGGGGTCGCGGACGCCTTGGGGTTGCCGGCCGTGGTGCGGGTCGGACCCTACTATTCGAATGGCATCGCCATGGCTGTGCTCCTCGTCACAGGGGGATATCTGCTGCTCGACCACCGTGGGCGACGGCTCCACCGGGTGTTGGCGCAGGCGGCACCCTCAGTGGCCCAGGTTGAGGTCAGGGGCCATTTGAACTTGGCCAAAGACGCGCTCCTGATCCTGGCGGTCTGCGGGGCTATGAACGGCCTCTTCGTGCTGCTGCTCGCCCATGGCGTGCTGGGCCCAGGCTCCATCCCAGCGATCCGCCCGGGGGGGTCGATCGCTCAAGGAGTACTGGAGATCTCCCATGCCGGGCAGGCTCGTGCCTGGGAACGCGATCACGACTCGGAGTTGCTGATAGGGTCAAGTTGGCGCCGGCCGACCGACCGTGGGGTCTTCCTGCTGGCATCGAACCGCAGCTGACCAAGCCCGGACCTTGGGCCCGGCGCCGGGCGTTCTCAAAGCTGAGCGACGGAGTTCGGGGCGGCTGCATCGTCGGGCAATGCCCAGGTCACGGATCCATGCCCTGCGCGTGGGCTGGATCGGGCGCTGCGGCTACCTGATCACCTTGGCCAGGTCGGACACCAAGAGGTAGGTGACGAACGCCGCCACCACCAGGTAGAGGACCGTCATCAGCCAGCGCTGGGGATGGTTGACCCGCCAGAAGCTGCGGATCGCCCGGACGTCGAAAACCAGCGCCACCAAGGACAGCGGCACCCCGATCACGGGGCCGACCACGGTCCCGAGAGCGGGAGTCAGGATGGGCAGGAACATGTAGGTGAAGATGCAGCGCAGCCCGGTCAGCGCCATCGAGGTGGTGAACATCCGCGAGGTGTCGTCGGCTCCCGGTCGGGCGCAGCCCGGGGACAGGCACAGGATCCGCCTCATGGCTGCTTCGGCGGCCGGATAGTTGGGAGTGGGGTCCTGGTTTAAAGCGGCGTCATCCACGCCCAAGAGACTACCGCGTCGCCGGACCCGACGTCCCAGGTGGTCGAACCCACCGCCGGCGCGCAGGCGGTTAGAGAAAGTTATATTGACAATTCCCTCTCGACAATTTACTCTCCCATGGTGACCGAAGCCAGCTCCGACACCCCTTGGGAATCTCTGCGGCGAATCACGGACGCCAAGACCATGCGGGCGCTCGCGCATCCGGTACGCATCGCATTGCTCGAACTCCTGATCATCGACGGGCCGATGACTGCCACCGAGGCCGGCGAGCGCCTCGGGGAGAGCCCCACCACCTGCTCCTTCCACTTTCGCCAACTGGCCCGGTACGGGTTTGTCGAGGAAGCCGGAGGTGGGCCAGGCAGGACCCGCCCGTGGAAGGTCACCTCGGTTGGCATGACGATGGGGGACGACGAGGGCGACCCGGCCACGGAGCTGGCGGCAGCGGCGCTGCAGCGGATGTTCCGGGAGCGCCACCTCCGCCGGTTCCAGGCCTGGCGCGAGTCGCAGTCACGATATCCCAAGGTGTGGCGTGATTTGGCACGGGAGAACGAGTACGTCTTCTGGGTCACACCGGAGGAACTGGCGGAGCTGGAACTCGACCTCGGACGCGTGCTGATGCGCCACCACGAGCGTCTCGCGGATCGGAACACCCGGCCCGAGGGATCCCGGGCGATCGAGGTCCTGGAGTTCATCTTCCCGCTCGACCTGGAGAATTTGGAGGTAGCGACCTCATCCGAGCTCGACCGGACCTAGAATGCGGCTGCTGCTGCAGGACAGAAGCGCACGGATATTCCTTTCCCAGTCGGTGCTCTCCACCTTTGGCGACCGGTTCATGTTCCTCGCCGCCGGAATCTGGGTCAGGGTGCTCACCGGCAGCAACGCCGAGGCCGGGCTCACCTTCTTCTTTCTGGTGCTCCCGGAGGTGGTCGTGTCGCCTCTGGCTGGCCTGGTGGTGGACCGGGTTCGGCGCCAGCCGCTGCTGATCGCGTGCCAGGCGGCCGGGGCCGTGGTCGTGATGCTGCTGGTCCTGGTCCGCAATCGGGACCAGGTCTGGCTCATCTGGTCGGTGATGGTCGCCTACGGCACGATCGCCACCTTCATCAGCGCCGCCAAGTCAGCTCTCCTGGTCACGATCGTGCCCCGCGAGCTGCTCGGTGACGCCAACGGCGTCCTCAACACCATGGCGGAGGGCCTCCGGCTGGTCACCCCGCTGGTCGGCGCTGGCCTGTTCACGCTCGCCGGGGGAGCGGTAGTGGCCGAGCTGGATGCATTGACCTTCGTAATTGCCGCGGGGGCCCTGCTGCGCCTCCAGGTGCTCGAGCCCGAACCCGAGCCCCGGCGAGAGCACTGGCTCGCCGAGACCGCGGCCGGGTTCCGCCACATCTGGCACACCATCCCCTTGCGGCAGGTCATGCTGGCTTTGCTTCTGGTCCTGGCGGTGGTGGGCTTCCTGGAAACCGCCTTTTTCGCAGTGGTGACCAACGGGCTGCACCGTCCTGCGTCATTCGTCGGCGTCCTGATCTCGATCCAGGGAGTGGGGGCCATCGTCGGGGGCCTGTCTGCGGCCCCCGCGATGCGCCGGTGTTTGGAGACCCGGTTGACCGCCATCGGGATCTTCGCGGTCGGACTCGGATCGGGCATTTGCGTAGCTCCCGCCTTTGTGGCTGGGATCCTCCCCATGGCGGTGGTGGTGGTGGCGGCACTGCTGGTCGGATTCGGGCTGCCGTGGCTGGTGGTAGGCTCGAGCACCCTGATCCAGAGGCGGACTCCGCTGTCCCTGCAAGGGCGAGTCGACACCGCCTACGGTCTCCTCTTCGGTGCCTTCCAGACCGCCTCCATCGGGGGTGGGGCTCTGCTCATTGCCGTCTTCGGCTACGTGGCGTTGCTGATCGCAGTGGGTGGGGCCAGCTTGCTTGCCGCTGGCTACCTGATGACCAGAGCCGAGGTGGCTCCGCTGGCCGCCGAGGAGCTCGATTCAGCCATGGTTGGCAGCTAGCACTTTCCGAACCAGGAGCAAGCAGCGGTGGTGGGGATCGGGGAGCACCACGTTCGTAGCCGGTTGGACCTGTCCGGTTGCTGAACTGGAGCGGCCGGCCGCCGGTTGCACCGATATCCCGCTGCCATGCCACGCGCTCTCATCCTGGGCGGCACGGGCCCGACGGGACGGGCTGCGGCCGGGCGGCTTGTGGCGGCCGGCTGGCACGTTGATCTCACCGGACGTAACCGCGGCCACTTGCCAGTTGAACTCGCCGCCGCGGGGGCTAACTTCGTCTTTGCCGACCGTGCCGATCCGGCCCAGCTGCGGGCCGCGTTCGGAGCCGGTGTGGACCTGCTGGTCGACTGCCTCTGCTACACGGTGGCCGATGCGCGCCGGTTGCTGCCCTTGGTGAGCGGTGCCGGATCCACCGTGATGGTTTCCAGCAAGGCTGGTGTACGTCGATTCCGCCGGCAACCACGCCAACTCCAGAGCATTGGACACGCGAGTTCGACACTGAGGAAATTTAATGGTGGATGTCCGACTGGCGAATGGGCACCCAATCAGGGTTGATGACTTCAGGCCGACGGCCTCAAGGGCCGGTTCGCGAGCGGCCGTGGACCATTGCCGCAACCTCCATGTCCACTGCTCTGAACTCAGCCACCGCGGCTCATTTCCAGAGCCCGATCACAGAGGCGCAGGCGACCCTGGCTCCCGGCGGTGGCGACCCCATGACCAGGACCGGCTACGGCGCCAACAAGGTCGCGGCGGAGCAATTTCTGCTCGACAGCGGCTGGCCGGTGACCGTGCTTCGGCCATCCAAGATTCACGGCCCAGGGGGCTCAAGGCCGCGCGAGTGGGTATTCGTCAAACGAGCCCTGGACCAATGACCGGTCATCGTCCTAGCCCGCCGAGGCAGGGGCGTGGACCACCCCACCGCGGCCACCAACCTGGCCGCCCTGATCCAGGTGGTCGCGGACCCAGACCGTGGCGCGTCCCGCGCCGACCAGACGGGAAGGTGCGGAGATCACAAAGCTCCTGGCTCTCCCCGGGGGCCGACGGCAGATCCCAGAGCGGACGATCCACTTCAGGGTAACAGCCCCGCTCTCGACCGCCATGACCGGAGGCGAAGGAGCCGGCTCCGACCCTGGCGAGGTGAAACCAAAGCCCCGTTACGACCGCTGTTTACGCTGTGAGCGTGAAGCGGCTCTGGAAGCGTCTGCGGCGGAGCTTTTTGCTGCGGGTGGGGGCGCGCTACCTGAACCACAACGGCCCCAATCAGGCGACCCTGATCTCCTGGAACCTGCTCTTCGCCATCTTCCCGATCGTGATCCTGGCAGTCACCCTGGCGGGAGTCGCACTCCGCGACCCAGCCGCGGGCCGGGAGGTGGCCAAGGCGGTGGCAGCCCTGTTGCCCCAGGGCAGAGGGTCGGCCGTGCTCCAGGCGCTCGACACCTTTCACAGGGACTCGGGCTGGCTGGCGATCGTGGGCGTGGTGGGCCTGATCTGGTCGGGAACCTCCCTGTTCGGAGCCATGGACCAGGGGTTCGCCGCCCTCTCCGACGGCAAGGCGCGCAGTTTCTTCCCGCAGAAGCTGATGAGCGTGGGCATGATCGTCCTCTTCACCGTCCTGGCCTTTCCAATCGTGCTCAGCTCCAGTTTGCTGGCGGTGCTCGAGGCACTGCCCCAGGTGCCTGCCTGGTTGCACCTGGGGCCGCTGGCGCTAATCCTCCAGATCCTGGCGGCGGTGGGGGTGGGGACCGTTCTGTTCGCCGCCATCTACGGGCTGGTGCCGCCCCAGAGACCGCGCGGCTCGGCGCTGCTGCGCGGAGCCGCCACCGCCGGAATCCTCTTCGAGGGGCTCAGCCTCGCCTTTCCCATCTACTTCCGCCTGGAGCACGGCTTCCGCTCCTACGGCTCGACCTTTGGCCTCTTCTTCCTGATCCTGGCCTACGTGTTCCTGGTCGCCCAGATCACGGTGCTGGGCTACGCGGTGGCGGTGGAGTCGGATCAGCGCGGTCGCGCCAGTGACCCGCCGGGTCCTGCGCGGCCGGCCCTCGAGGACCCCCCGACCGGCGCCTGACCATGCGAGCTGGCGCTCCCGCCGGCTGGTGGCGGCGGAGCGAACCAAGGTGATGGGCGAGCTCACCGCCCGGACGGCGCCCGCAATCACCGGTCCGGGTCGCCGGTGGCTGCGGCAACTGGGGCGTTCCGCTCGGCTCCCGTCTGCGGCCCGACCGGGCCAACTTCGCTGTGGCTCGCTCCGACGGCGCCGACCAGGAACTGCCAGAGATGCCGGCGCGGTGCGGGGCCGCAGCCCCGGGGGGCACCTGGCGCCCAGGACGCCGGCGAGGAGGCTGCGCCGGTCCCGGCTGATGGTTCGCCGGAGGCCTGGCCCCGATCACGTGGAGCCGGTCAGGCCGTGGCCCCGACGCCGCCTGTCAGTCGGCTGCGCCAGCTGGCGCGCCTGACCAGACGCCGGCCCGGTAGAGGCGTCCCGGCAGGCGCTCCCCGAGCACCTCCTCCAGATGCTGGGCGGTCTGGCACAAGGACCCCACGTCCGCCGTCACCCCTGCTCCGGCACGCTCCAGCATGTACAGGAGGTCCTCGCTGCAGACGTTGCCCGTGGCCCGGGGCGCGAACGGGCAACCACCGATCCCCCCGACCGATCCCTCGAAGCGCCGCACCCCGCCCTCGTAGGCCGCCAGGGCGTTGGCCAGACCCATGCCTCGGGTGTCGTGAAAGTGCAGCGCCATCTGCTCTGTGGGAATCCCCGCGCGCACCAGATGTTCGACCAGGGAGCTCACCTGGAGTGGGTCGGCCACCCCGATGGTGTCGGCTATGCCGATCTCAACTGCCCCCAGCTCCTGGCAGGCATCGGCCAGTTCCGCCACCCGGTCTTTGTCCACCCTCCCCTCGAAGGGACAGCCGAACGCGACACTGAGGCCGACATCGAAGACACAGCCGCTGGAGCGGGCGACTCCCGCCATGCCCGCCAGCTCCGACACGGTCTCCTCCACGCTGTGGTTGAGGTTCCTGCGGTTGAAGCTCTCGGTGACCCCGAGGTTGGCGACCACATGGCGCGCGCCCGCCTCCAGGGCCCTCTCCAAGCCCTTGGGGTTGGGGACCAGCACCCGCAGCCTGTGCATCACGCCGCGGCCTCTGGCGGCCACCAGACGAGCCAGCAACTCCTCCGCGTCCGCCATCTGGGGCACCCAACGCGGGGAGACGAAGGAGGCGGCCTCCACCTGGTCCACCTCGCTGTCGAGAAGCCGCTCCACCAGAGCCAGCTTGGCCTCGGTGCCAAGCGTCTGAGCAAGGTTCTGGAGGCCGTCGCGTGGACCGACCTCGGTGAAGAAGACCGGCTGCTGGCTACCTGGCAAGTGTTCCATCCTGGGCCAGTCTAAGCAGGCTGGGCGGGGGCCGGTGGCCACTCCCGGGGTGAGCGCCACCAGCCCCCGCGAAGGCCGCTCAGCCGAAGAGGGGTGGGCGAGTGTGACGCCCGCTACGGGCCATCAAGGGGAGCAGAGCGGTGACGGCGATGGCGGCCAGGGCCAGGATCTCGAACGAACTGGCGAGATGACTGTAGGAGCTCAGTGCCAGAATCCCGACCAGCAGGGGACCGATCGCCTGGCCGCCGGTTGCGCCCAGGCCCCAGACAAACGCGTTCGCGGTGCTGGAGGTCCCCTTGGGGACGTAGTCCGCCACCAGCGACATCAGCAGCGGGAAGCCACTGAAGGTGAAGAGCCCGAAGCTCCCGAGCAGGGCCAGACCCAGAGCTCCCCCGTTGTGGAGATAAGCGATGGCCGCGCCGGCCGCGCCGAGAGTGGTGACCGCCAACACCATCCGCTTGTCCAGCTTGTCGGCGAGGAACCCGACCAGGGGCTGGCCCAGAACCCCGCCCGCATACAGGAGCGTGATCACCAGGCCCAGTTGGTTGGACAGCCCCAGGCCACGTTCGCGCGTGAAGTAGACCGGCAACCAGGCCACCATGCCCGTGAAGGCCACCGAACGAACGAACGAGACCACGGTCAGGATCACGATGTTGCGGTCCAGCCAGGGACCGGGAGGGGGGGGAGCGGCGACCTTGGCCGGGGCCTCGGGCTGGCGGGGATCGACCCGAGCGGTCCAGAGCAGCGCGGCCGCCCCCACCGCCACCACGCCGAACACCACCACCGCCGCCGCCTGGGAGGCGACCAACCCGGTCACCACGAAGAAGAGGGTCGGGTACAGGGCGCGGCCGAGACTCCCCATGGCGCCGTTGGCGCCCAGCGCCCGCGCCCGGTTGGCGGGGTCGAAGGCGTCGCTGACAAGGCTGGCTCCCAAGGGGTGGTAGAAGGAGCTGCCCACCCCGGCGACCAGCGCCGCCCCGATCGCCAGGACCCCGCGCGCCGCGCCGTGGGTCCCGGCGATGGCGATCGCGAACAAGAACATGCCAACGCCCAGGGAGAGGATGCCGATGGCGATCTTCGCCCCCCGCCCGCCCCCCTTGTCCGCGAGCCGGCCGACCAGGATCCCAGCCCCGCTCGAGGTGAGGTAGAAGATGGTGAGCATGGCCGTGATCAGGGCGGCCGACAGGGAGCCGTGGCTGGCCAGCAGATCGGCCATGACCGGGATGAAGAAGACCGTCCCATCGTTGACGAAGTGAGCCAGCGAGGTGGTCGCCAGCACCGCCACCCGGCCACCGCCCCGGCGTGAGGCGGGACCCTCGGGTGTTCCCGCCCGCAGCCCGGGGTTGGATTCAGAGACCGACATTTCGGTCACCTCGAGCAGGCCCACCGACGCCCTCGAGCCCACTCGGTCCGCCCCCGTCCTGGGGGCGGCGAGCAACCCAGGAGCACCTCGTGACGAAGCTGTCGATCCCCGGCTCGGACATGTCGCCTCCCAAACTGAACCCGCCGCCGTGCGTTCTGCCGCCCCGGCCTTCAAACCCCCACCTGCTGGGTGGAGCCGTCGACCACTCAGCGGTCACCAGAGATTGTATGCTTCACTACACCAATGCGTCGAACCTCACTTCCCCGCAGGCCCACGGAGTCTCGGAAACCCGCCCCTACGGCGCCATGCCTGGGGCGGCCCGCCCTCAGTTGATGCCCCCCGCTCACCCCAGGTGCCCTCTGCCGCCCCCACGCCCGCGGCGGCGATCTATACTCGCGTTCTGGAACCTAGTGGGAGGTGCGAGCGATGGCAGAATTGACTAGGCTCACGACCCCGCTGGTGCGCGACGGGGGAGCGCTGCGACCGGCGAGCTGGGACGAGGCGCTGGACCGGGCAGCCTCGGCATTCGATTCAGCGCGGGCCCGGGGGGCCATCACCTCCTTCGGAATGTTCAGCTGTTCCAAGGCGACCAATGAGGTGAACTTTCTGGCTCAGAAGTTCGTCCGATCGGTCTTGGGCAGCAACAACATCGACAGTTGCAATCGAACTTGACACGCGCCTAGCGTCGCCGGTCTGGCGGCAGTGTTCGGGGCGGGAGGGGGCACCAGCTCCTACCGGGAGGTCGAAGAGACCGACCTCATAATCCTGTGGGGTTCCAATGCCCGCGAGGCTCACCCGATCTACTTCCACCACCTGCTCAAGGGGCTCCGGGCGGGAGCCAAGTTCTACGCCGTCGATCCCCGGCGTACCACGTCCGCCCAGTGGGCTGATGTCTGGATGGGGCTCGAGGTGGGCTCGGACATCGCCCTCGCGAATGCGCTCGGGCGGGAGATCATCCACGCCGGGCTCGCCAACCAGGAGTTCATTCATCGGGCCACCAGCAACTTCGAAGCCTACGCCCAGGCCGTCGAGCCCTGCACCCTGGAATGGGCCGAGTCGCAGACCGGCGTCCCCACCGAGGCCATTCGCGAGCTGGCCCACGACTACGCCAAGGCGGACCGGGCCCAGCTCTGCTGGACGCTTGGGATCACCGAGCATCACAACGCCACCGACAACGTGTTCGCCCTGATCAACCTGGCTCTGCTGACCGGGCACATCGGCCGCTGGGGGTCCGGCCTGGTGCCGCTGCGGGGCCAGAACAACGTCCAGGGTGGTGGCGACATGGGGGCCCTCCCGAACAAGCTCCCGGGCTTCCAGGACGTAGCCACCAACCTCGAGGCCCGGGCCAGGTTCGAGCGGGCCTGGGGGGTGGCGCTGCCCCCCAAGGCGGGCTGGCACCTCTCGTTGATGTTCGAGGCGATGGAGCGCGGCGAGCTCACCACGGCCTACATCCTGGGCGAGAACCCGCTCCGCTCCGAGGCCGACACCGAGCGCACCCGGCGCCTGCTCAGCGGCCTGGAGCACCTGGTGGTCCAGGACATCTTCCTCACCGACACCGCCGCTCTGGCCGAGGTGGTGCTACCCGCCACCGCCAGCTGGTCGGAGGCGGAGGGGACGGTCACCTCCAGCGAGCGCCGGGTGCAGCGGGTCCGCCGGGCGCTGGTGCCGCCCGCCGGGGCGCGGGACGACATCGAGATCGTCACCGAGCTCGCGCGCCGGTTGGGTACCGACTGGGGCCGGCCCACGGCCGAGCAGCTGTGGGACGAGTTGCGCTCCCTCTCCCCCATCCATGCGGGCATGAGCTACCAGAGGTTGGAGGAACTCGGCGGGCTGCAGTGGCCCTGCCCCGATGAGCAGGACCCCGGGACGGCGTTCCTGCACGGCCGGCTCTGGGAGGAGGACCCCGCGCGCCGGGGCGCAGCCGCTCCCTTCACCCCGGTCGTGGCCGAGGGTCCGGTGGACCAGATCGGTGAGGAATTCCCCCTCCGGCTCACCACCGGGCGTCGCCTCGACTCCTTCAACACCGGCGTGCAATCGTCCCAGTACTCGACCCCGATTCGGCGTCCTGAGTCGCTCAACCTCTCGCCGGAAGACATGGCCGAGCTGGGCCTCACCGAGGGTGAACTGGTGCGGGTCTCCTCCCGCCGAGGCTCGGTGGAGGCGCCGGTCCTACCTGATGCCTCGCTCCGCCGTGGCCTGGCCTTCATGACCCTGCACTTCCCAGACCAGGTGGCCACCAACCAGCTGACCCTGGACGCCTGGGATCCGCTCTCGGGGACCGCCGAGTTCAAGGCGACCGCCATCAGAGTCGACCGGATCGCTCCGGCGGCGGCGTCAGGGCGGCTGCCCGCAGCCGAGGTGACCAGCTGATGGATCTTCGCCTCGGCGTCGGAGGGCCCCCGACAGCTGCCGAGAGAGCGGCTGTGGACACCGTCCTGGGAGCCCCGGAGTCGAGCTGGGACGGCGGCGAACGGACTGCCGCCGGAGGGCACCTGGCGCGGGGGGGCCATCGGGCTCGGGCCCAGCGGCACCTCCTGCTGCCCGCCTTGCAGGCGGTCCAGGAGCACCTTGGATGGGTCACTCCCGGGGCCCTCGACTACGTGTGCACCCGACTCACCGTCCCCCCCGCTGAGGCCTACGGGGTGGCTGCCTTCTACTCCCTGCTCAGCACCGAGCCAGCCGCCGCGACCGTGGTCCACGTCTGTGACGACCTGGCCTGCCGCTGTCAAGGGGCTGAGGCGCTGTGTGCCCAGATGGAGCGGCGGTTCGGACCGCCCTCGGCAGGGGAGGCGGAGCCGGCGGCCGTGAGCTGGGTGCGCAGCCCCTGTCTGGGCCGGTGCGAGCAGGGTTCGGCGGCTCTGGTCCAGCGTTCCGGCGGGTCCCCGGGGCTGCTCAGCGTCGCCCCGGCGACCTTGGCCAGGATCGAACACGCGCTGGGTGGAGGCAACGGCGCGACCCCTCTGCTGGACCAGAGCTCACCGGTCCGCTCCGACCCGGCCGGGAGGCGCCTGCTCAGCCGGGTGGATGCCGTCGATCCGGGATCGCTTTGCTCCTACCGCGCCCACGGCGGCTACCAGATGCTCCGGCAAGCGCTCCGGATGGGCCCCCAGGGCGTCATCCGAGAGCTCAAGGATGCCAATCTACTGGGCCGAGGAGGAGCCGCCTTCCCGACCGGGGTCAAATGGGAGTCGGTCGCCAACAACCCGGTGCGACCCCACTACTTCATCTGCAACGCCGACGAGTCTGAGCCCGGCACCTTCAAGGATCGGGTGCTGATGGAGCGCGACCCCTTCGGCGTGATCGAGGCGCTCACCATCGCCGGCTACGCGACCGGGGCCGAGCGCGGCTACATCTACATCCGGGGGGAGTATCCGGAGGCGGCGGCGCGGCTCGGCAGCGCGATCGAGCAGGCTCGCGTCCAGGGGCTGTTGGGGCCGTCGATCCGGGGCGGCGACTTCAACTTCGAGATCGAGCTCCGCCGCGGGGCGGGCGCCTACATCGCCGGCGAGGAGACCGCCCTCTTCAACTCCATCGAAGGCCGCCGGCCGGAGCCTCGCAAAGCACCACCGTATC
>JAKAWF010000071.1 GCA_021817025.1 bacterium | reverse complement strand
CCCGCACACTCAAGGGACCAGAGGCCAGCTTGGCTTGGTAGGGCGTGGATGGTGGGCGCCTCACCCCGGGGTGGGAGCCATTGCCCCACGCCGCGGCATCCCGTTGCCATCGAAGCCTGGCCGAGGCCGCGCTCTCCGAGGGTTCCAGCACCCGGGCGAGGCCCGCCCGGCGGCTCGACTTCTGGCGGTTGCGCTCCCGGCCGGCGCAGAAGCCCTCCAGATGGATCTCCGTACGGCTCTACTGGCCGTTCAGCAACGATGCGGCATTATCGCAGAGGACCAGTCGAAGCTCATCTTCTGTGAGCCCGAGGGATCTGACGGCCGCAAGCGCTGTCCCGGGATCGTCCAGTGGATAGTCGCTTCCGAACAGGATCCGATCCATGCCGACCTTGCGCAGGACCCAGACAAACTGCTCAACGTAAGGACCACCAGCCAGGAGCGCTGCCGTGACGGAGATGTCGACCCAAACCTGGCGCTTCCAGAAGGGATACCGGGCGAGGATCTCGTAGACGAGAAGTGCGGCGAAGCCGGGGCCATGCGCATGGGCTAGGATCAGCTGCGCGTCTGGGACCTCAAGTGCCAGCTTGACGAACTTACCGGGCTGGGCCGGATCCCAGGGAGAGTAGGCATCAAAGAGCACGGGGAGGGAGAGTTCAGCCGCCTTGCGCACCACGGTCGCCACCGCAGGATCGGCCACGTCAAAGTCCTGGGTGTTGGGGTGGAGCTTGAGCCATCGACAGCCCGCCGCCGCGACGCGCTCCAACTCCTGGAGCGCCGCCACCCCGTCGGCTGGCTGCACTGAGCAGACCGGGAAAAAGAATCCGCTGGACTCCTCATAGAGACTGATGACGGCATCGTTCAACGCCTGGGTCAGCTCCAGATCTCCCTTCAGAGCCATCACCAGGGCCGCGGCGCGCTCGATCCCACTCCCCGCGACTCTGCTCAAGTAGTCCTCCGGAGGATGAGGTTCTGCGAGCAGCTGCTGGCGCCCATCCACCATCGGATGGGTGTGGGTGTCGATGATCTTGAACTCGGCCACCGGCTTAGGAGGCGACCGCCCCGGTTCCCAGGACCGCTCCCGCCAGACGCTCGATGGAATCTGAGCTGAGCGCATCGGGGAAGTGGCAGCAGACGTCGCTGACCCCCAGGTCCAAGTAGCGCTGCAGCTGCTGCGCGCAACCCTCGGCGGTCCCCACCAGTCGGCGAGCTCGATAGGAGCGGGGATGCTCACCGAGCTGGTTGAACCTCTCCGCCAGCAGGTCTGCCGCCGCCTCGGTGTCGCCCACCAGACAGTCCACCACCACCGCCACTCGGACCGTGTCCAAGGGACGGCCCAGGGAGAGGCAGTGCCCGGCCAGCACATCCAGCTTGTGCGCGACCCGCTCGGGGGGCCCGAAGAGGCTGCACCCGTCGGCGTGGCGAGCGACCTGCCAGAGGGTCAACCGCTCTCCTCCGCCGGCGATCCAGATCGGCGGCGATGGCACCTGGAGAGGCTTGGGATAGACGCTGGCTCCCTCCACGACGCTGTAACGACCCTCGAAATTGGTCCGGTCGTGGCCCCAGCAGGCGCGGAAGAGCTCGGCCGCCTCCCCGCAGGCCATGATCCGCTCCGGCAGGCTCGGGTAGTCGATCCCAAAGGCGCGGGCCTCCTGCGGGTCCGAGCCCGCGCCGATCGCCACCTCCAGCCGCCCCCGGCTCAGGACATCGAGACAGGCCAGCTGGTGGGCGAGCTGGGCTGGATGGTGGAGCGGCAGGGCCAGGCACATCGCGCCCAACCGGACCTGACTGGTAGCGCTGGCCACCGAGGCCAGGGTGAGCAGCGGGTCAAAGACCGGGACGCCGGGCTCCATGGAGGCGGCCTGGAGGTGGTCGTAGGCCCAGACCGCGCCATAGCCGCTCCGCTCAGCTCTGAGCGCCACCCCCACCATCGCCTCCCACTGGGACGCCGGGGACAGCTCCGCCGGGAGGTCATGCCGCCAGCCCTGGGGCACAAAGCAGCCCAGGCGCACCGCCCCCGGAGTCAAAGCGCCGGTGCCGGGGCCACCAGCCGCCGGGGTCGAACTCTCCGCGCCGGTCCCCACAGCCCTTCGAGGTCGTAATAAGCCCTCTCGCCGGGAAGGAAGACGTGCCCGATCACGGAGTCGAAGTCGAGGCAGATCCAGGATCCTTCCTCCATGCCGGCCCGGCTCAGAGCATGGACTCCGGCCGCCCCGGCCGCCTCGACCATGGCCTCGGCGACTGCCCGCACCTGCCGATCGGTATCGGCCTCACCAATGACGAAGAAGTCCGCCAGGGTGGTCCGGCCTCGAAGGTCGATCCTGACCACGTTGCGGGCCTTTCGGGAAAGCGCCGCATCGGCGACCAGACGGCTCAACTGCATCGGCGTCATGGGCTATGGATTATCCCATTACGGATTGCTGGGTCCGGGGGTGCCAGCCGTAGAGGCCACGCCCTGCGATCTCGTCACTGACCGCCGCCGGCAGCCACTCCGGGCAGCTGTCGCCTTGGCGCAGACGCCATCTGATCTCGCTGGCGTCCACCTCCGGCGCGGCGACGTGGATTGCCAGGGCGCCGGGAAGCCGCCAACCCAGCCGGCGCAGCTGCGCCAGCACATCCGAACCACGGTTCTCGATCCCGAGGCGGTCGAACACGACCAGACGTGCCAGCCCCAAGACCGAGCCGGGCCGCTCCCAGTCGGGCAGGCCACGGGCCGCGTCGGACCCCAGGGCGAGCAGGAGCTCACGCTCAGGATCGGCCGCAGCCAGCTCAGCCAGCGTGTCAGCGGTGTAGGAGGGGCCGAGCCGGTTGAGCTCAACCTCGGATGCCTCCACCAATGGATCGTCAAGCTCCGCCAGCGCCAGCTGCACCATGAGCAAGCGCTCTGGGCCGCTGGCCACGGGCAGCACGCGATGCGGCGGCTCACCGTTGGGCACCACCAGGACGGGCAGGTCGAGCTCACGCCTCAGCCCGCGAATCACCTCCAGATGCCCGCGGTGCACCGGATCGAACGTCCCCCCAAAAACCACCCCTGCCCTGGTTGCCAAAGACAGTCCTCAGCCGGGCCCGACCGGGCCAGCGTCGACAGCCTCTGGGAAGAACGTGAATACGGCCCCGCCGATCTCCACATCCATCCCGGCCTTGGCTCCGGCAGCGGACAGCGCCGCCTCCACCCCGAGCCGTCGAAACTGTCGCTGCAGACGCAAGACCGAGGACTCGTCGTCGAGGTCGGTGGTGTTGACAAGGCGTGCCAGCCCGGCCCCCTCCACCCGGAGGGTGCCGTCGAACGCAACCACCTTGAAGCTGCGATCCTCCCCCCGGGGGCCCTGGTAAAGCTTGAACTCGCCGACCTCGCCGCCAGGGCGGCGGGGCGCACCCGCACCGTGGATGGCGGAGGCCGCCACCTCCAGCAGCTGACTGGTGCCGTCGCCATGGGCTGCGGAGACCAGCAGCACCTCGGGGCCCGGGCCGATCGCGCCACTCAACCTGGATCTGACCTCCGATGCCCCCTCCGGGGTGAGCAGATCCACCTTGTTGAGGACAACGACGGCCGCCTTCTCCGCGAGCTCCGCACTGTGGAGACGCAACTCCTCCTGCACCTGGCGGTAGGCGGTCAGGGCGCCCTCCGCGCCCAGGCTCGCGTCCACCACGTGGAGCAGCACCCGGGTGCGGGCCAGGTGGCGCAGGAATCCCACTCCCAGTCCGGCCCCCAGATGGGCGCCCTCGATCAGGCCGGGGACATCGGCGGCGGTCACGGTCCTGCCTGAGGCTAGTTCGGCCACCCCAAGGTTGGGAGACAGGGTCGTGAACGGATAGTCGGCTACTTTGGGGTGCGCCCCGGTGAGGCTCGCGAGCAAGGTCGATTTGCCGGCGTTGGGAAGCCCCACCAGACCCAGGTCGGCGATCAGCCGCAGCTCGAGTCGAATCCGCCGGGACTCACCCGCCTCCCCCAGTTCGCGCCGCCTGGGCGCCTGGAAGGTCGGGGTGGCGAAGTGGGTGTTGCCTCTCCCCCCTCGCCCGCCCCTGGCGACCACCAGCCTTGCCCCCGGCTGGTCCAGGTCAGCCATCAGCCGGCCGCTCTCCACCTCGAACACCAGGGTGCCCAAAGGCACTGGCAACCGCACCGAGCTGCCATCGGCTCCGTGCCGCTTGGAGGCTTCACCGGCGCCTCCGCTGGCGGCCCGATAGGTACGGCTCAGCTGGTAGCGCTGGAGGGAGCCCAACTCTGGGTCCGCGACCAGCACGACGTCACCGCCGCGCCCCCCGTCGCCACCATCGGGACCTCCCCGCGCGACGAACTTCTCCCGGTGCAGGCTAGCCGATCCAGAACCGCCCTTGCCGGCGCTCACCGACAGCTCGACCTCATCCAGAAACATGACGTCCCGCGGGCAGGGGGCCGGGAGCGGCTCAGCTCGAGGCGGGCTCGGCCGGGCTGATCGACACCCGAGTCCGACGGGTGCGGTACGGCAGATAGGTCACCAGCCCGGGAGAGAGCGCAAACAGGGTGTGGTCCTTTCCGATCCCGACACCGGGACCGGCCAGGATACGGGTGCCCCGCTGACGCACCAGGACGGCCCCGGGGATGACACGCTCGCCACCGTAGACCTTCACCCCCAGTCGCTGGGACTGGCTGTCACGGCCGTTCCGGCTGCTGCCGCCGCCTTTCTTATGCGCCATCGCCGCTCTCCTGGGAGTCGTCTGCCAACTCGACCGCCACCTGCGCAGCCTTGGCCGCTGGCTTGGCGGTCCGGCGCGGCTTGGCGGGAACCGCAGCACCCTTGCCCTTGGCCCGAGGGGCGAGCGGCTCGGCGCTGGCCGCCTCAGCTACCTTTGGGGCCGCCGGGGCCTTCTTGGCAGGGACCTTGGCAGCCGGCTCGGGAGTGGCGGCCGGAGCCGACTCACCCGCGGCGCCGAGCTGCTCCAAACTGATCCCGTCGATCCGAAGCTCGGTCAACTCGGCCCGGAAGCCGCGCTTACGCCGGTAACGCTTCTTGGGCTTGTACTTGAAAACCAGCATCTTGGGACCGCGGAAGTGCCCCAGCGCGGTGGCTGCCACGAAGGCGTCTTCGATCCGCGGGCGTCCCACCTGGGTGCTCTGGGAATCCCCGGCCTCGGCCACCAGCATGCGCACGTCCGGCAGTTGGAGCTCGCTGCCGGGCTCGACATCCAGGCGGTCCACCACCAAGCGATCCCCGGGCGTGGCCCGATACTGCCGACCGCCGACCTGGACTATGGCGTACATGCGAACTCCCTCGGGACTTGCTCGGAGCCTTGGCCGTTCCGCCGGGCGGAGACCGGAAGGCGACCTACCCAGAGGCGGCCATCCACCTGGGGGCGAAGTTTACCAGACGACCAGGTGAGTGCCACCAGCTCAGCTTCCCGATCAGCCGTTGGACGGCGCCGGGCCGGGACCGGTCACCTCAACCGGAGCCAGGGCGGTGTAGTTGAGCTGGATCTGGTCTTGGGTCGTGGACCCATTGCTCGCAACCAGAGTGGCGGTGGCCTGGTATATGCCCCTGGGGACATCCGGGAGAACCGTCACCTGAAAGCTGAGCGAGAGGATCCCGGGGCCGCCGCCGCTCTGGCCCGGAATGTCGAAGCCGCTCCAAATGGGCATCACCGAGCCAGGGGTGGGATAGGTGGTGCCAGAGGTGCTGGTGTTGCCGGATGTCGACGCGGTGGTCACGTAGTCGAAGTTCGAGGGAAGTGTGATCCCGAGGTCAACCCCGGGCGCCGCCCCGCTGCCGGTATTGGTGATGACGGCGTGATAGGTGATCAGACCGCCGGCGGCGACCGCGGATGGGCTGACTCGCAAGGTGAGGTTGAGGGATGGGGCCGGGGTGATATCCAGGGTTGCCTCAGCGCCGGTCAGAAAGCTGCTGTAGCCGGTGGCAAACACCTCGGGAGCCAACCGGGCCTGGCCTACCCCCCCAGTCGCCAGCAGGTTGGCGGTCACGATCACCTGACTGGGCTGGCTGGGCGCGCCAGGGCCGATAGTCCAGGCGCCCCAGGTGAGGGTTGCCTCCCGGGAGACCGGAGCGACGTCGGCGGCGCGGACCGCGTCACCGTTCTGCACCACCGAGACGGTGTTGGTGTAGATGAAGCCCGTGGGCACGTTCAGCCGGATGGTGACCCCGCGCAGGGCTCCGGTGCCGATGTTCGTAACCGTCACCTGCACCTGAGCCGAGGTTCCTTGCGCCACCGGCGCAGACCCGGCCGGGTTCCCCTGGGCGATCACTCGAGTGGTCACCGCCAGCGAACTCAGCGGAGTGGTCGAGCCGCACGAGCTGGCCACCGTCCCCGCCGCCAGCGCCAGCAGCGGCACACCAGCGGCGGCCCCCCACGAACGGGGCAGGTTCAGCGCGAACTCCCCGTGCGATTGGAGCTGGCCAGGGGCCGCCTGGTGGTCGCGGACTTGCCGAGCGCCACCGGGTGGTCTGGGGCGGTCGGAAGCGGGTTGGGGTAGCCAACCTCACTGAGCAGTTGCATCGCCAGCTGGCAGTCGAGTCCGATCACCGTGTCGGTCCGCCCGCCGATCGCATCCACCAAGGATCCACCCAGCCCCTGCACAGCGTACGCCCCCGCCTTGTCAAGGGGCTCTCCGCCGGCCACGTACTGGTCCAGTTCATCGTCACTGAAGTCGCGCATCCTCACGGCCGACCGAGCCAGGCCGGTGCTCTCCTTCATGGTCTCCGGACAGAGGGCACAGATCCCGGTCAAGACCACGTGGCGCTGCCCGCGCAACTGCTGCAACATCTCCCTGGCCCTGGCCTCGGTATGCGGCTTGCCCAACGGCCCGTTCGCTCCCACGACGATGGTGTCGGCCGCCAGCACATAGGCGCCAGGGGTGCTCACCAGCGTCCTGGCGGCATGCGCCTTGGCACGGGCGACCAGCTGGACCGCCAGATCGGCGCACATCCCAGGAGCCAACGTCTCGTCGATCTCCGGCCGGACCACGGTGAACCGCAATCCCAGCTTCAAGAGGAGTTCACGGCGACGATCCGAACCGGAGGCTAGGACTAGTTCCGCCACGCCCTCACCAAGCCTCCCGTTCCAGTCTTTGGAGCCGGATCACATGGTGGCTCCAGGCCGCGCACCCCACTTGGTCCACGGGATCTACATTCTATCAGTGCCCGCACGTCCAGGCACCATTCCCAGATGTTCCGCCACGCCTCGCAGGCCACCAGCCCAAGCCACCCCCAGCAGAAGACAGGCTGCCCACCAGATCCCCAGCGCGGCCCCTGCGGGCAGTGAGGCGAGCTGGGGCAGCACCAGGCTGAGACCGAGCGCCAAGCGCGCGCTCCACGCGGCCGCGGCGCAGATGTCGTGCTGGGGATCGCTGCCACCCGCCCAGGGGAGAGCGACGATGGCGCCAAGGCCCAGCGCCAGTCGGGCCAGCTCCGCGCCCAGGCCGCTCCCCCCGATCACCCCGGCCCAGCCCGGAGCCCGCAACGCGACGGCCAAGGCCACCACCGCCAGCGCCCACCCCAGCGATATCAGCGCCGCCAGCAAGGGCCGGCGGCCGGCTCTGCCCATGGACTCCAACCAGAACAGTCCGAGCAAGGACAGGGCCAGACCGCCCAGGCTGGCGCCGCCCAGACCGCCGACCCCCATCTGCACCACCGGGTTGCCCCCCCACGGCAGCGGCAGCACCACCAGCCCGCAGAGCACGCCGGCTCCCAGCCAGCCGCCGCCCGGCCGGCCCGAGCGGAAGAGCTCCCCCAGCCCCGAGATCGTCCACCCTGACTTGGAAGGGGCGCGCACCAGCCACAAGGCGATCACGGCGGAGGCGCCACCCGGATAGATCACCAGGGCGGCACAGAGGGCCAGGGCAATCAGGATGTGGCTCACGGGCGCAGGCCCACCACCACACCCAGAGCCTGGGTGGGGACCAGGCCCAGCAGGAGGACCGCCGTCGCCACCGCCAGACCTGCCAGTTCCCGGCGCCAGGGCCACCCGGGGGCATGACTGCTGAGAGTCGAGCGCATCGCGGCGGCGGCGGCGGCCAGCTGCAGCCCCATCACCAGCAGCAGCAGCCAGACCAGGGTGAAGCTGATCTGAGCCGCCGCAATCACGATCAGGATCCTGCCGGTGAAGCCCCCGAACGGGGGGACTCCCGAGAGCCCAATCCAGGTCAGGAGCTGGGATCTGGTGCCCGACTCCTCCCCCAGCACGGCACCCCCGAGCCAGTGCACCAGGACCAGTAGGAGGGCGGCCGTCAGCCCCTCGGAACTGCCCAGCCCAACGGCCACGCAGATCAATCCGGAATCGGCCGCCAAGACTGGCCAATAGCGGGCGGACGGCGGCGCCAGGACAGATCGCAGGGCCCAGAACAGCGACGACGCGAGCCCCAGCGCGATCAGCAACTCCTGCAACGGCAGCGCCACCGGTCCCGGGCTGGTGGCGATCAGACGAGCCCCCGTCACGGCTCCGACCGGGACTACCCAGATTCGCCACACGGATGCCTCGGACCGCCCTACTCGGACCGCCGATCCGACCCAAGCGGAGAACGGCACCACCCCCAGCAAGCCGGCCACTCCGACCGCCAGCAGGATCGCCTCCAGAATGGCTGGGGCTGATCCCACCTGAGCCGAGGGCATGACCACCGCCGCAGCCAGCAGGGCGGCCAGCACCAGCACCCCCTGTCGGGCCAGACTGCGGAAGGGCAGCTGCGGACCCCCGACCCTCTGCCACCGGACCCAGATCATCCCCAGCAGCAGCCCCAGGCTGAGGGCCATCGGCACCATCCCGGTGGTCAGCAGAGCCAGGCTGGCAGGGACCACCAGCGACAGCGACAGGGCCACCGCAGCCGGGCTGGGGCCGGTCTCCCCCGCCACCAACAGCTCCAGCAGCAACGCCCCCAGAGCGGCCACCAGCACCCCCGCCACCACCCTGCTCGGAAGCAGGGTGCCAAGTCCAAGTGTCGCCAGCCTGGCCGAGGGATGGGTGGCGGGAAGCGATCGCAGCAAGAGCGCCCAGACCACGACGGTGACGATCGCCACCGCGGCCAGCAGGGTCCAGCGTGATCTGTGGCCCAGGCGCCAGCCGAGCAGGGCCGCGGCGGCGCCCGTGAGTAGCCCGGGGATCAAGCTCAAGACCCGGTCTCCCAGGGCGCGGCCCGTGCCAGCAGAACCAGCGCTGCGGCCGGCCCGCCCGCCACCAGCAGAGCCGTTGCCACCGCCGTACCGGAAGAGCTCAGGAGCAGAAAGGCACCGCTCCCCATGCCCACACACAGGGCGCCGAGGGCCAGGTCGCCCGGACCGCGACCGGTGGTCACTCGGATGATGCCGACCTCGAAGGCGAAGAGGCAGGCAAACGCTGGTCCCTGAGTCGACACAGTTCCCGCTGCCAGGTGCCCGGACAGCAGCCGGGCCGCCAGCAAACCACCCAGCCCCAGCAGGAGCCGCAGGCTGCGAACGTCGAACACCCGCTCTCGGCCCACAACCGGGGAGTTCCCGAGCAGCCAGCGCCCGCTGGCGATCAGCGGCACCCATCTGCCGGCTGCCACCAGGGCTGCCGACAGCGCCCCCACCCCGGCCAGCGCCAGGAAGCTGCTGATCCCCCCCGCCAAGGCAGCCACCCCGCCGAGGCCCAGGCCCAGGGCCAGCGCGCTGATCCACATTCCAGCGGGCCCGACGGAGAGCAGGGCGACAGCGGCGGCGACGAAGCCGGCAGCGGCCAGCAGGGAATCCAGAATCACCGCTGGGACATCAGCCAACCGATGATGGCGGTGGTGCTGAGCCAAAGCCAGATGGGGCGCTCGGCCAGCTCCCGCTCACACAGCTCGACCACCAAGGCACCTGCCCCGAGCAGACGTTTGCAGATGTGCCGAACACGACGCGAGCGCCCGGCAACAAGGGCCCGGGCGGCGGCCACCCGGGCCGGAGCCAGCGGGGCTGGGGAGGCTGGACGTGGGCGCGAATTGGGCCAGACGGGGATTCCCGTCGCGTATCGCAGGGCCCCGTAGGCGACGCCAGCCAACGCCATCAGGATGGTGACGTACCCGACCGGCCACACCAAGGAGGCAAACTGGACCACGAAGGGATCCGGAGCCACCAGGGGGCTGGCTCCGCCGGCCCCCGCAAACGCGACGGGAGCCGCGATCGAGGTCAGTACCCATCCGGGCAGGAGAGCCGCGCCGAGAAGCCCGGCGGCGGGCAGAGCCAGGACCCAATTCCAAGGGCCATGGGCGCGCGGATGGCCAGATGCGCGAGGGACCAGAAGGCCCAGGCAGGCCAGGACGGAGACGTAGCCAAGCGCCGGCACGATCCCGCCAGGCATCCCCCCTTGAATCTCCGCGCTGAGTCCCACCATGGCCACGGTGACTCCGAGTGAGATCGGCAGCATCGTGGCCGCAACCCCAAGGGACGTTTGAAACCAGATCCAGGTCCGGCCTCCGGCAAAGGGGGATTGAGCGGGCGCTCCCAGCAGCGAGCGAGGCAGAAAAGCCACCGCCAGCTCCATGAAGATCCCGGCGCCAACCGCCAGCTCCGTACCGACAGCGGAGTTGGAGCCGAAGCCAAGCAAGATCAGGCCCCCAGCGCCCAGCAGAAGAGTGCGCACTTCCGACGGCCCCCGGGGCGACAGCAGCAACGACCCCAGCGCGGCGCCGGCGAACCCAAGCCCGACCAGGTCCAACATGGTGCCGAACGCCGGCCCCGGCCAGGCGCCGCCAGCCAGCTGGCGCACTCGCAGAATCAGCACCAGGGCAGTCGGAACCGCCACCACCGCCATCCAATCCGCGACGTCCAGTGCTCTGGTCGCCTCCGACTCGTGGGCATCCGAACCGTCGGCTCCCACCAGGGCGGCTCCGGCCAGCCGGACCCCAGCCGGCACCAGCAGGATGGCGGCCAGCCAGAAGCTGACCGCGCTGGTCGGAATGTAGGCGAACTGGAGGGTGCCGACCTGGTGGTAGATGACCACCATAACCCCCAGCCACACCAGCGCCACCGCCTGGTCGGCGGCCGCTGCCCAGACGATCCGGGTGCTGGCAGCGCGGGGATAACGCGCGTAACTCAGACCGATCCCGCCGACCGCCGACAGCTCCAGTCCCACGAAGAGGCTGAACAGGCCGCCGGAGAGAGCGACCATGACCCCCCCCAGCGCCGCCAACGCGAGAGCCGACGACGCGAGCGGCCGGCGGTCCGAGGCGGCGAAGCTGACCACCAGCGCCGCCCCCAAGACGGCGATCGCGATCACCGCCCCACTCACATCCACCTGCAGGGTCACGGGGAGCCTGGTCTCGAGATGCCAGAGGGTGACCTGAGCCGACCCCGACGGCTGGATCACGTCGAGCAGGGCAGCCACGTCGGCAAGGGCGAGCAGGAGGCCGGCTCGAACCACCCACCTCGCCCAGACGCCCGCGCTGGTCGGCCCCGGACGTCCCATGACTCCACCGGCGAGGGCAGCGCCCGCAGGCAGCAGCAGGGCGAGGAAGGCAAGCTCAGTTAGGGACAGCACTCAGCCGTCCCCAGCTCAGATCTCGAGGGCGTCGCGCAGCAGAGCTTCGCGCCGAGACGCCTCCTCAAGTCTGGTCCGTTCCCGCTCCACCAGCTCGGGGGGAGCCAGAGTGGCGAAGGGACTCCCCAGCTTGGTCTCGAGGGACCGTCTGAAGGTCGTCAGCCGCTCGAGCTCGCGACGCATCTTGGCCTTCAACTGCTCGCTCTGGGCCGCCGCGGTGGAGGCGAGACGGATGCTGCTCTGGCCCACCACCAGAGGGGCCATCCCCTCCAGGTTCCCGACCGCCGCCTCCACCCATTGCACGGGGGCCAGCTTCTCCAGATACCCAAGCAGCTCCGGCCGCTCCAGGTCGCTCCCGGTGCTGGAGACCACCAGCGGGACCCGCGCGGCGCCGCGCCCTAACTGGACCCCAAGGTCCTGCAACCAGTGCCGGAGTTGTCCGGTCAGGTCCTGGAACGACGCCATCGCCACTTCCGCCGCGGGATCGTCCCAGTCCGCCCGCACCTGGGGCCAGGCGCTCCAGTCCAGCGAGGCCGGGGTGCCTTCGAACTGCTCCCCCAGGGCCTCGGTGAGGAAGGGCATGATCGGATGAAGCAGGGTCACGGTCGTGACCAGAGCGGTGCGCGTGATCCAGAGCGCGGCCCGGTCACCCGCCTCGAGACGGTCCTTGACCAGTTCCAGGTACCAGTCGGCAAGCTCGTGCCACGCGAACTGATAGATGGAGTCGACCGCGCTGCCGAGATCGAATTCCGGCAGGGCCACGGAGACTCGCCGAACCAGACCCGCCAGGCGCGACAACAGCCAGCGATCGACCAGTTCCAGCTGGCCCAAGGCGGGCTCGGGCAACCCCGGGATGGGCCCCTCCTGGCCTTGGGGAAAGTGGACCAGGCGGAGCAGCCTGACCATGTTCCACAGCTTGTTGGCGAACTTGGCGAACCCGTCGATCCGAGTCTCGTCGAAGCGCGCGTCCTGGGTCCCCATGGCCACGCTGGCCCCCCAGGCCCGCAGGGCGTCGGCTCCGTATCGATCCACCATCTCCAGGGGATCGACCACGTTGCCCCTGGACTTGGACATGCGGGCCCCGTCAGCGCCCAGGATCGTGGCGTGCAGGATCACGTCGGCGAAAGGAATCTCTCCGGTGAAGCGCAGCCCCATCATCACCATCCGGGCCACCCACAGCCGCAGGATGTCGCGCCCGGTGCTGAGCACGCTGGTGGGATAGAAGCGGGCCAGCTCCGGCGTGTGCTCTGGCCATCCCAAGATGGCGAACGGCCACAGAGCGCTGGAAAACCAGGTATCGAGGACATCCGGGTCATGGGTCAGGTCGCCGGCCCCGCACGTCGGGCAGGCCCCCGGTTCCTCCACCCAGGCGAAGACGTGGCCGTTCCCACAAGTTGAGACCGGAATGCGATGCCCCAGCCAGAGCTGGCGGCTGATGCACCAGTCCCGCAGCCCGCCGATCCAGGCAAGGTACTGCTCCCGGTACTGGCCCGGGTGAATCTTGATCTCGCCATGCTCCACCACTTGGCCGGCCGGCTGCGCCAAGTCGGTGACCCTCACCCACCACTGGGGGGTCACGAGAGGCTCCAGGACCGACCCGCAGCGATCGCAATGGCCGACCTGGTGCACGATCGGCTCCTCGGAGACCAGCGCTCCGGATTCCCGCAGCCTCTCGATCGCCCACGCCCGACCTTGGCTCACCTCCAGCCCATCCAGATCAGGAAACCCGGGAGCGATCATCCGCCCCTCCAACGAAACCACGGTCAGCACCGGCAGTCCATGGCGCAGGCCGATCTCGAAGTCCTCGGCGGAGTGACCGGGAGTGATCTTGAGCGCCCCGGTCCCCAGTTTCGGATCCACCGCTCGGTCCTCGATCAGCGGGATGAGGCGCCCGGAGAGTGGTTCCACCAGCTGGGCCCCCGACAACTCCTCGAATCGCGGGTCGTCCGGCGGCACCGCCACCGCCACGTCCGCCAGGATCGTCTCCGGCCGGGTGGTCGCCACCACCACCGCGCCGGGCTGGTCGGCGCGCCGATAGCGCACGTAGTAGAACGCGTCGACGTGCTCTTGGTACTGCACTTCCTCGTCGGAAATGGCGCTGTGGCAGCGCGGGCACCAATTGACGATCCGCGGCCCGCGGTAAATCAGGCCCTGCTCGTAGAGGGACTTGAAGACGGTCCGGATCACTCGCACGTATGCCGCATCCAAGGTGAACCGCTCCCGGGTCCCGTCGCAGCTGGCCCCCATCCGCCGCAGTTGCTCGACGATGCGACCTTGGTAGG
>JAKAWF010000070.1 GCA_021817025.1 bacterium | reverse complement strand
GGTGGAGACCGTGACCGCGCCCAGGGAGGATCCAGGTGCTGGAGGCTGATCTCAAGCCGGCCGAGATCGTCAGCTCATTGGACCGCTACATCGTCGGCCAGACCGATGCCAAGCGGGCGATGGCGATCGCCCTGCGCAACCGGATGCGCCGGATGGAGGTCGCGCCCGAGAGCCGCAAGGACATAGTGCCCAGCAACATTCTGCTGATCGGGCCGACTGGCGTGGGCAAGACCGAGATCGCCCGTCGGCTCGCCCAGCTGACCAACTCCCCGTTCATCAAGGTCGAGGCGACCAAGTTCACCGAGGTGGGCTATGTGGGCCGCGATGTGGAGTCCATCATCCGGGACCTCCTCGAACAGACCATCACCCAGATGCAGAGCCACCGGGTGGCTGAGGTGGAGGCCGAGGCGAGCCAGCGGGCCGAGTCCAGAATTGTCGACCGGTTGCTGGAGGCGGATGGCGCCAATGGCAAGCAGGCAGCTGGCGAGGCCGGCCAGCCGGACTCTTCCGAAGAGCCTCAGCCCGACGACGCGCAGCGCCGGCTGGCGGCGCGCCGGGAGCGCGGGAGACGTCGTCAGCTGGCCCGCAAGCTGGCCGCTCGCAAGCTGGACGACCGTCTCATCGAGATCGAGGTCGAAGAGGCGTATTCGCCCCCGGTCGAGGTCTTCTCCGGCACCGGCTACGAGGAGATCGGGTGGTCGCTGTCCGACTTCTTCAGCCAGCTGGCCCCGCCCCGCCGCCGGATGCGGCGCATGAGCGTGGCCGACGCCAGGCACGCGCTGACCCAGGAGGAGACCGAGCGACTGGTGGACTTGGATCGGGTCTATGACGACTCCATCCGCCTGGTGGAGGAGAGCGGCATCGTGTTCATCGACGAGGTGGACAAGATCGCCGGCCCCTATGTGGAGGCGCACGGACCAGATGTCAGCGGTGCCGGGGTGCAGCGCGACCTGCTCCCCATCATCGAAGGGTCCACCGTCAGCACTCGCTACGGCTCGGTCAACACCGAGCACGTCCTGTTCGTCGCCGCCGGGGCCTTCAGCTCGGCGCGGCCCTCCGACCTGATCCCGGAGTTCCAGGGGCGCTTCCCGATCCGGGTGGAGCTGAAGCCGCTGGATGAGGCCGACCTGCGCCGGATCCTGACCGAGCCCAGCAACTCTCTGACCAACCAATACCGGGCTCTGCTGGCCACCGAGGAGGTGGAGTTGGAGTTCTCCGATGACGGCATCGACGAGCTCGCCCATCAAGCCTTCCTGGTCAACGAGCGGGACGAGAACATCGGGGCCCGCCGGCTCTTCACGGTGATGGAGCGCGTGCTCCAGGAGATCTCCTTCTCAGCTGACGAGTTTCACGGGCAGAAGGTTGTCATCGACCGGGAGTCCGTGCGCGAGCGTCTCGGTGATCTGGTCCGCGACGACGACCTGCGCCGCTACGTGCTCTGATCACCTCCGGCTCGCCTCGACCAGGCGGCGGCTCCCAGCTGAATGGTGTCGATGCGGTCACGGCCAGGAAGCCGAGCCGTTCCAGGATCGGACGGCTGGTGGGGAGGGCCTCCACCTCCAGCAGGTGACGGCCCCGGCGCAGCCCCAGCTCGGCCCTGGCGGCCACCAGGGCGCGGTAGAGGCCCCGGTGCCGCCACCCGGGCGCGGTGGATCCAGCCCAAAGCGTGCAAAAATCGGTGCCGCTCACCAGCTCGGCTCGGGCACTGCCGACCAGCTCCCCTTCCGCCTCGGCCAGGAGCACCACCACGGCGTCGGGATTGGCCCGGGCGGCGGCCTGGGAGGCCCGAGCGCTGGCTGTCATGTCCTTTCCGAAGGCCGCGCTCTGCTGGCGGGACAACCTTTCGAAATCGGCCTCGGAGCTCGCCGGTCGAAGCTTGACTCCCCTGGGAAGCGGGGAGGCCGGCACCGCCGCCGCCATCCCCACCATCACGGTCTCCTCTGGTCCACGCCGGAACCCGAGGCGCAGCAGGGGGGAGTCCAGGGACTGGTCGTGGGCGAAGGTCTTCCATTCGAAGGGTTCACCTCGGGCCGAGAAGTGAGCCACCTGCTGGCTCATCAACCCGGTCAGTTCCGCCTCACCGACCGCCCGGTCTGCCCGTAGGAGCACCAAGCCGCCAGCGCCGGGCCAGGACACCCGCAGCACCGGGCCGATCTCCTCGACCACCGTTCCCGGGGTGGTCAGGAAGGCCGCGGGGCTGCGCAGCTGCTGGTCGTGCAGCGCCAGCAGCTGAGAAGGCGGGAGGGGCCCCGACCGCGGGGCCGCCCCGCCCGGTCCAATCACGATCCGCAGTCTACGGTGGCCGAGCATTCGGATAAGATTGGGACGGCAATCAAATTCGCATGCCCGCCGGACGTCGCCGGGGTTCCCCACCTGGGCCCGGCGTCGGGGGATGGCGGGCAGAGGTCCAACGCAAGTGGAGGCGCACCATGCCCGTGACCACGCTCACTGAGCTGCTCCAGAACGGGGTTCACTTCGGTCATCAGACCAGCCGCTGGAACCCCAAGATGCGGCCCTACATCTTCGCCAGCCGGGGCGGCATCCACATCCTGGACGTCGCGCAGACGGTCGACCTCCTGGAGGAAGCCTGCCGCTTCGCCCATGACACAGTCGCGCAGGGCGGGCAGGTCCTCTTCGTGGGGACCAAGAAGCAGGCTCACGACACCATCGAGGAGGAGTGTGGGCGCTCCCACCAGCCCTATGTGATCAACCGCTGGATGGGCGGCATGCTCACCAACTTCGAGGTGGTCAAGCTCCAGTTGAAGCGGCTGGCTGAGCTCTCCGAGCAGAAGGAGCGCGACGGCTTCGCCGGCATGATCAAGAAGGAGCAGCGGCATCGGGAGGACGACCTGGAGAGGCTGCAGCGCAACTTCGGGGGCATCACCAACATGAAGCGCGTCCCGGCGGCGATGTTCGTGGTCGATCCCCACAAGGAGAGGCTGGCCATGACCGAGGCCAACAAGCTCGACATCCCCGTCATCGCAATCACCGACAGCAACTGCAACCCCGACGAGATCAGCCACGTGATCCCGGGCAACGACGACGCCATCCGCAGCGTTCGCCTGATCGTCTCCCGGCTCACCGACGCGATCGTGTCGGGGCTGGACCAGCGCCGCCAGATCGAGGTGGCGCAGACCCAGGCCGCGGCCGAGAAGGCGGCCCAGCTGAGAGCCGTTCAGGAGGCCGAGGCGGCCGCCAAGGCGGCCGCGGAGGCAGCTGCGGAGCCTGCCGCTGATGCCGAGGAGGGGCCGGTGGTCGAGGCGGGAGCCGCTCAGTGAGCCAGAAGGTGACCGCCGAACTCGTGGGCCAGCTCCGCGAGCAGACCGGGGCCGGCATCATGGCCTGCAAGCAGGCGTTGGTGGAGGCCGACGGCGATTTCGATCGGGCCCGAGACGTGCTTCGGACCAAGGGCTTGGCCTCGGCCGAGAAGCGCAAGGGGCGCGAGACCCGCGAGGGCCTGGTGGACTCCTACATCCATCCCGGGGGCCGGATCGGGGTCCTGCTGGAGGTCAATTGCGAGACTGACTTCGTGGCTCGGACCGATGTCTTCAAGGCTCTGGTCCATGACCTGGCGCTCCAGGTGGCCACCTCGTCACCACGTTGGGTGCGGCGCGAGGAGGTGCCCCCCGCCGAGCTCGAGCGCGAGCGCGCCATCTACCGGGAGCAGGCTCTGGCGGAGGGCAAGGGGGCGGATCGCCTGGAACAGATCGTGGATGGGCGTCTGCGCAAGTTCTATGAGCTGTTCTGCCTCTACGACCAGCCCTTCCTGCGCGATGAGGGGGGCAAGGCGCGCCGGGTCGAACAGGTGATCCAGGAGGCGATAGCCACCACCGGCGAGAATATCGGGGTGGCCCGTTTCTCCCGCTACCAGCTGGGCGAGCTGCTCGAGGCCAGCGAGCCTGATGGCGCCTGAGCACTCCGCACTGGCGGAGCCGCTGGTGCCGCATTCGGAGCGAGCAGCGCCCCGCTACGGACGGGTGGTGGTCAAGCTGAGTGGTGAGGCCCTGGTGGGTGACGGCGAGTTCGGGATCGATCCGGAAGTCTTGGACCGGGTTGCCACCGAGATCAAGGGAGCCCACGACGTCGGCACTCAGATTGCGGTGATGATGGGCGGCGGGAACATCTTCCGGGGCCTCACTGGAGCTCGGCGAGGGATGAACCGGGTCACCGCGGATCTGATGGGCATGCTCGGCACCGTGATCAACGGGCTGGCCCTGCGCGACGCTCTGGAGGCCCATGGGATGCCGACTCGGGTCCAGACCGCCATCGAGATGCATCAGGTGGCGGAGCCATACATCAGGGGCCGGGCGATCCGGCACCTGGAGAAGGGACGGGTGGTGGTGTTCTGCGCCGGCTCGGGCAATCCCTTCTTCACCACCGACACCCCGGCGGCCCTGCGGGCGGCCGAGATCGGAGCCGACATCCTGATCAAGGCGACCAGGGTCGACGGCATCTACAGTGCCGATCCCGAGATCGATCCCGCGGCCAAGCGCTTCACCACCATCTCGTACATGGACGTGCTGAACATGGGCCTGCAGGTGATGGACAACACCGCCATCACCTTGTGCATGGACAATCGCCTGCCGTTGCTGGTGCTGGACCTCTTCACCCCCGGCAACCTGGCCGCGGCGGTGGCCGGAGAGCAGATCGGCACCCTGGTCACGGAGGACAGAGACGCTCGGTGAGTGACGATCTGCTGCGGGCCGCCGAGGGCCGCATGGCCAAGAGCCTGGAGGCTTTCCACCGCGAGCTGGCGACCATCCGGACGGGGAGGGCCAATCCCTCCCTGATCGAGCACGTGCTGGTGGACGCCTACCAGACCCATGTCCCCATCAATCAGGTCGCCAGCATCTCGGCTCCGGATGCTCACATGATCGTGATTCAGCCCTGGGACCGGAACATCATCCAGGCCATAGAACGCTCCCTCCAGCGCAGTGAGATGGGGCTCAACCCCAGCAACGACGGGCAGGTGATCCGGGTTCCCGTGCCGCCCCTGAACGAGGAGAGGCGCAAGGAGTTCGTGCGCATGGTCAAACATCGAGCCGAGGAGGCGCGGGTCGCGGTTCGCAACGTGCGCCGCGATGACATGGAGCAGGTGCGGCGCTTGGAGCATGATGCCGAGATCTCCGAGGACCAGTCCCAGCGCGCCCAGGCCCAACTCCAGAAGATCACCGATCGCTTCATCGAGCAGATCGAGGAGGTGGCGCGGCGAAAGGAAGCCGAGTTGCTGGAGGTGTGAGCCGGTGGCGGGGTCCCACCCTTGACTAAGGCGGACTCGGCGCTGCCGGTGCACATCGGGATCATCATGGACGGCAACGGCCGCTGGGCCCGCCAGCGTGGCCTGCGCCGCAGCGCCGGCCATCGGGCTGGCATCCGCGCCATCCGGCAGGTGATGGCCGCCGCCGACGAGGCTGGGGTCCACTGCCTCACCCTCTACGCCTTCTCCACCGAGAACTGGTCGCGACCACGAGTTGAAGTGGCCACCCTGATGCGGCTCTTCGAGGAGACCCTGCAGGACGAGGTCGACGAGCTCCATCGCAACGGGGTCAGGATCAGGGTCATCGGGCGCCGCGAGCAGCTGTCGGCACGTCTGCGCAAGCTGGTGGCCGAGGCCGAGAGCGTCACGGCGGACAACCAGAGCGGGGTGCTCAGCGTCGCCATCAACTATGGCGGCAGAGCCGAGATCGTCGATGCGGTCAGAGGTCTGGCGCTCCGGGGTGCCGACCTCACCAAGGTGGACGAGGCCACCCTCAACGGTGCTCTCTACACCGCTGGGCTGCCGGATCCGGATCTCATCATCAGGACCGCCGGGGAGTTGCGCACCAGCAACTTCCTGATCTGGCAGGCCGCCTACGCAGAGCTCTACGTCACCCAGACCCTCTGGCCCGACTTCGCAGCGGCCGATCTGAGGGCGGCGCTGGCTGAATACGCCGCCCGGGTACGCCGCTTCGGAGGCGTCCCCGCGAAGGGGTAGGGCTGGCTGTGCCGCGAGCAAATCGGAGTACCCCAGGCGAGCCCAGTGGGTCCAGACGTCCCGGCGGGCGCGGCTGGCGCCGTTGGGTGGTCGGCTGGGCCCGGCCGGTGGCGGGTCCGCTGGTCGCGGCACGGCCCGCGGCCAGGTTCAGGTGTTCGATCGTGTCTTGGGCCGAGTCGGCATGAAGCTGGCGGTTCGTACCGCCAGCGGCTTGCTCCTGCTGGGGATCCTGTTGGCGGCGCTCTTCCTGGGGGTCGCTTACTTCGCGGCGCTGGTCGGAGCGCTGATGGCCATCGCCTTGTATGAATACCGGCTCCTGTGGCGCGGCCAGGGCCTTGCGCCGCCCCTGCTGGTGCTGGCGCCCCTGGTGGCGTTCTGGGTGTTCAGGTACGCCTACCCGCAGGTACCCGCGGCTTCGGTGGGCCTCCTGGCGGTAGCTCTCGTGGGCCTCACGCTCGCCCTCGGGCGGCCCCACCAGGACAGGCCCATCGCCCGCTGGGCGATCGCCACCGCGGGAGCCGCATGGCTCGGCTATCTGCCGGGCAGTTTCCTCCTGCTCTACCTGGCGGCTGGTTCTCATGGCCGCGCGGTCGCGCTGGTACTGCTCACGGTCGGAATCGCGGTGCTCGGCGACACCAGTGCCTACCTGGTCGGCTCGTGGCTGGGACGCCACCCCTTCTTCCCCGGGATCAGCCCCAAGAAGACCTGGGAGGGTGCGGTGGCGGGGTGGCTGGTGCCCACCCTGGTCGCGGGCACGCTGCTGCCGGTTGTTCTCCCCCGGCTTGACCATCTGCTGGCCTACGCCGTGGCGGCGGTGGCCGCCGCCGCCGCCATTGCCGGTGACTTGGCAGAGTCCCAGTTGAAGCGCGAGGTCGGGGTGAAGGACTCAGGTACCCTGATCCCTGGTCATGGCGGCATTCTCGATCGGCTCGACAGTCTGCTCTTCGTGGGAGCCGTGGTGTACTCCCTGCTGGTGCTGGCGCATGCGTTCTGAGCTGGCGCCTGTCCCCAGCCCATGGGCCCGCCCCGCGGGGCCGGACCGGCAACGGAGGCCGGGCGGATGCGCAGCCGAGTAGTCGTGATCGGAGCCACCGGCTCGATCGGCCGTCAGGCGCTGGATGTCATCTCCCGATTTCCAGACGACTTTGAATTAGTCGGCGCGGTCGCCGGCCGCCGGGTCGACGTCCTGGCGGAGGCGCTCCGGCCCTTCCCGAACGTGCGGGCGGTGGTGGTGGCTCCGGACGCTCCTCCCCCAGATGGGATGGCCGTTGGCGTCGACGCCGCCTGCGAGCTGGCCGGCCTGCCCGAGGCCGACGTGACCCTGATCGGGGGCGGTGGGGCGGGGGCATTGATGCCCACCCTGGCCGCCTGCGAGGCGGGACACCTGGTGGCGGTGGCGACCAAGGAGGTGCTGGTGATGGCGGGCGAGCTGGTGACCCGCACCGCCAGCGAGCGCGGGGCGCGGATCATCCCGGTGGACAGCGAACACAGCGCCATCTGGCAGTGCCTGCGGGGGGAGGCCCCGGAGAGCGTGGCCCGCCTGATCCTGACCGCGAGCGGTGGCCCCTTCAGGGCCATGGCGTTGGCGGAGATGGCCGCGGCCACTCCCGAGCAGGCGCTCGCCCATCCCAACTGGAGGATGGGCCCCAAGGTCACCGTCGACAGTGCCACCATGATGAACAAGGGGCTGGAGGTGATCGAGGCCCACTTCCTCTTCGGCGTTCCCTACGCTCAGATCGAGGTCGTGATCCAACCTCAGAGCACCATCCACTCCGCGGTGGAGTTTTGTGACGGCACCATCGTGGCGCAGTTGGGGGTTCCCGACATGAGAGCCCCGATTGCCCTCGCCATGAGCGCGGGCCGGCGCCTGCCCGGGGTGGTTGCCCCTCTCAACCTCGCCTCGGTCGGCCGCCTTGACTTCGAGGCCGCTGATCCTACCCGATTCCCCGCCCTTGGGATCGCCCGGGCGGCCGGTCTTCGGGGAGGGGCTTGGCCGGCCGCCATGAACGCGGCCAACGAGGTGGCGGTGGCGGCCTTCCTCGAGGGCCGCCTCAGCTTCGCGGCGATCGCCCAGCTGGTGGAGTCGGTGCTGGCAGTCTTCCCGCCTCCGGACCGGCTCGACCTGGAGGCGGTGCTGGGGGCGGATGGGTGGGCTCGGCGGACGGCCCGGGCGATGGTGGGCGAGCGCGCTTCGAGCGGGTCGGCCCGCATGCCCGCAGGCATGCCATGAGCGGCTTCGCGCTGACCTGGCAGAGCGTGGGGGGCATCGTGCTGATGCTCCTGGTGGTGGTCTCGATCCATGAGTTCGGACACTTCCTGGTCGCCAAGCGGGCCGGGATCCTGGTGGAGGAGTTCTCGATCGGATTCGGGCCCAGGCTGCTCAGTCGCAAGCCCGGTGAGACCCGCTACTCGCTCCGCCTGCTGCCCCTGGGCGGCTACGTGCGCATGGCCGGGATGACCGGGCTGGAGAAGCCTGGGGACAGCGGTGGTGAGCGGGGCTTCATCAAGGCCAGCTCTGGCCGCCGAGCCGCCGTCATCGTGGCGGGCGGTTTGATGAACCTGATTCTGGCGGGAGCGATCTTCTCTGGCGTTGCCGCGGTCGGCGCTCCCCCGCCCCAAACCCAGAAGGGGGGAGGCATGGCCGCGGCGGGAGTCCCGAGCGGCTACCAGCTGGTGGGGGTGGGTGGCCAGCGGACCACCTCCTTCACCCGGATCCGCGACCTGATCCAGCAGGATCGAGGCGGCCCGTTGCGGGTCGAGGTGCAGCCCTGGGGCGGGGGTCGGGCGCGCTCCTACACGGTGACCCCCCAGCTGCACTGGATCGGGCTGTCGGCCGCTCCCAAGATCCCCTACGGGGCGGAGATCGTGGCTGTCAACGGCCAGCCTGTGCCTCACGCCGACGCCACCACCATGCCTCGGCTGTTTACCGGCACTGGCCCCCTGGTGGTGACATACCTGGCCGGGAGCCGTCGGGTCTCGATCACGGTCACCCGGTCCGCGTGGCGGGCGGAGTGGCTGGTCGGCTACATCGGCTCTCCCGGCAATCCCCTGCTGGCCTCGCTGGGGGGGCCCCCACTGCCCTGGTACCAGGCGGTGGGGGTGGGCTTCTACGCGGTGCCGACCCAGATTGGGGCCACTTTCGTGAACCTCTGGACCCTGATCTCACCTCACCACAATCCCAATCTCAGGCTCACAGGCCCGGTGGGGATCGCCGAGGAGACCTCGATCGCCACCCAGATCTCGGCCTCGGTCTACCTCACCCTGCTGGCGTTGATCAGCCTCAACCTCGGTCTCTTCAACCTCCTCCCGATCCCATTTCTCGATGGGGGCAGGCTCGCGTTCGTGGTGCTGGAGTGGATCCGCCGCAGGCGCGTCAGCCCCCGGCTGGAGGCAACGGTCCACGCGGTTGGGTTAGCCTTGATAGTGATGCTGTTCATCTACGTGACCTACGGTGACATCACCCACCTGGTTCGATGATCGAACGCCGCAAGACCCGTCCCATCAAGGTTGGCTCGGTCGTGGTCGGAGGCGCCGCCCCGATCAGCGTCCAGACCATGACCAAGACTCCGACCGAGGATGCCAGGGGAACCCTGGAACAGATCAGCCGTGCCGCCGACGCCGGCGCCGATATCATCCGGGTCACCTGTGACACTGCGGAGGCCGCAGAGGCACTGAAGGATATCGTCCGGGGAAGCCGCCTCCCCGTCGTGGCCGACATCCACTACGACGCTCCCCTCGCCCTCATGGCGCTGGACGCCGGCGTTCACTGCCTGCGCCTCAACCCGGGCAACATCCGCCAGCCGGAGAAGGTTGCCGAGATCGCCAGGCGCTGTCAGGAGCTGGGGGTGCCGATCCGGATCGGGGTCAACGCGGGCAGCCTGCCGGATCGCAAGAGTCTGGCGCGGGGGCGCGGTGAGGGTGGCCCCGACGATGTGGCCCAGCGCATGGTGGACGCGGCGATGGGCCACATCGCAATCCTCGAGGAACTGGGTTTCCAGGACATCAAGGTGAGCCTCAAGGCCAGCGACGTGCTCACCAACATCGCCGCCAACCGGCTCTTCGCCGGTCTGCCCAACCGCTACCCACTCCATGTCGGGCTGACCGAAGCCGGGCCGACCGCAACCGGAGCCCTCAAGAGCGCGATGGGGATCGGCATCCTGCTCGCCGAGGGGATCGGCGACACGATCCGGGTCTCTTTGGTCGACCAGCCGGAGGTGGAGGTCAAGGTGGGCCGCCAGATCCTCGCCAACCTGCAGGAGAAGCCAACGGGGCCCAACCTGGTCGCCTGTCCCACCTGCGGTCGGCTGGAGATCGACATGATGCCGATGGTGGCCCGGGTCGAGACCGCGCTGCAGCGGGTCAAGCGGCCGATCACGGTCTCGGTGATGGGGTGCGTGGTCAACGGGCCGGGAGAGGGGATGCACGCCGACATCGGCATCGCCGGCGGCAGGCAGAAGGGAATTCTCTATCGCAAGGGGAAGGTCATCTCCACCATGCCCGAGAGTGAGCTGGTCGACTCCCTGGTCCGCGAACTGGACCGGATCGCGGACGAGGACCGGGACCTGATCGCGGCTGGCAAGGAGCTTCCGACCGGGATTCCCTGAGGACCGCCGGACAACTCCTGTGGCTGCGGCTGGGCGCCGCTGAGCCTTTCCCCTACAGGCGCGCTGGGCACATCGCCACCGGCACGTGGCGAACCGCGTTGCTGACGACTTCCCATGGCCCCGGTGGGCGCCGGTGGGAGCGCCCCGCGACCGTTCCTAGACGGTGCGAAGGCCGCCAGCCATCGCCCCCCAGGTGATGGGGCGGCGGCTTCCTTTCGGACCCGGTGACCTGCCCGGCCGACGACGCCGGGGAAGTTGCCAAACTCGAGGGTCCGGCCCGCCAGTTCAGACAGGAGGCGAGTGGCCTCACAATGGGGATCGATGGGGTACACGACGCGCCCACGGGCGATGGCGATGCGGCCCAGCCGGATGGAACCCCCAGGCATTGATGGGGAGCGCCCCCAGGGATGCTCGATGGCCGCCATCGTCCGCGCCTCCGGGCGCGGTCCGAAGCGACCGCTGGCAAGCGTGAATGTAGGTGAAATCGTGCGTGCGGCCAGGTGGAAGTACCGTACATCCAGCCTGGTGCGGGCCCTGAGAATGGCTCTCAGTGAGGCTGGTTGCGGCACAACCCAGCAGGAGGATTAGTGTGAATGGCGGAATTTCGCAGCGGATCGTTGTTCTTGGTGGAGGCACCGGCGGGACGCTGACCGCGAACCGGCTCCGGCACGCCTACGCGGAGTCCGAGGCGACCATCACGGTGGTGGACCAGGACGACCGGCACGTGTACCAGCCAGGTCTCCTCTTCGTCCCCTTCGGGCTGACCCACCCTGAGGACATCGTCCGGCCCCGGGGCCGCCAGCTGCACAGCGGGATCACTTACCGGTTGGAGCCCATCGACCACGTCGACATAGCGCGAGATGTGGTCGTCCTCGCCGACGGCCAGGAGCTTGCCTACGATCTTCTGGTCGTTGCCACTGGAGCGGTGCTGCAGCCCGGGGAGACTGAAGGCCTGACCGGACCGGGTTGGATGGAGAAGGTGTTCACCTTCTACACTCCTGAGGGGGCGGCGGCATTGGAGGGTGCGCTGGCCACCTTTGGTGGGGGCAGGGTGGTCGTCAACCCCATCGACATGCCCATCAAATGCCCCGTGGCTCCCCTTGAATTCTGCTTCCTGGCCGACTGGTACTTTCGCGAGAGGGGCATCCGCGACAAGGTCCAAATCTCCTACGTGACCCCGCTCGATGCCGCGTTCACCAAGCCGGTCAGTGCGAAGCGACTAGCCGGTATGCTCGCCGAGCGTGGCGTGGAACTAGTCACCGAGTTCAACACGGGGCAGGTGGACGGTGAGAACGGTCGCCTGGTGAGCTTTGACGGGCGGGAGATCCCATTCGATCTGGGAGTGGTGATACCGCTCCACGGCGGAGCCGGCTACGTCGGAGACTCCCCCGGGCTCGGTGACGAGTTCAACTTTGTGCCGGCCGACGAGCGTACGCTCCAGTCGAAGGCCAAGAAGAACGTATTCGTGATCGGCGACGCATCGAATCTGCCGGCGTCGAAGGCGGGCTCGGTAACCCACTTTCAAGGCGAGGTCCTAGTCGAGAACATCCAGTGCTTCCTGTCGGGCAAGCCCCTGAGCGCCTCCTTCGACGGCCACGCCAACTGTTTCATCGAGACCGGCTTCCACAAGGCGTTGCTGATTGACTTCAACTACGACACTGAGCCACTGCCGGGCCACTTCCCCAGCCAGGTCGGTCTGCCGCTGCTCAAGGAGTCCCGGCTCAATCATCTCGGCAAGCTGATGTTCCAATGGTTCTACTGGCACGCGCTGCTGCCCGGTCGCGACATCCCTGGGGTGAACTCGGAGATGCCTCAGGCCGGGAAGGTGCACTAGTCCTAGGTGGACTCAAGGAGGACTCACGCGATGGCGAACCGAAGCTATGCAGGTACCGATGTCGAGGTGGGTGACGACGGATTCTTCGTGCATCCTGAGCAGTGGAGCGAGGCCATGGCCCCAGCCATTGCGCAGGAGGCCGGGATTCCCGAGCTCACCGAGCGCCACTGGCAGGTGATCAAGTTCATGCGCACGGAGTATCTGGAGAAGGGAGATGGCCCGAGCGTGCGCCTGCTTGGCAAGACCTCTGGCGTCCCGGTGAAGGAGCTCTACGAGCTGTTCCCCAAGGGGCCGGCCAAGCTGGCCGCCAAGATCGCGGGGATTCCCCGGCCCCGCAGTTGCATTTGAACGCTGCGCGCGCAGCAGAGGAGGACCACCATGAGTGACAGCATCGAGAAAGTTTCGGTCATCATCTCCAAGGGTTCGTTGGATGGGATCTACCCGGGATTGATCATGGCCAATGGGGCCAGGGCCGAGGGCATCGAAACCAACCTATTCTTCACTTTCTTCGGGCTCGACGCGATCAACCGCAGGCACCACGAACACATCAAACTGGCCACGGTCGGGAACCCCGGTCTGCACATAGCCACCTGGGCCGCCGGCTTCCCCGGCATGGCCAGCCTCATGACTCGCTACATGGAGAAGAACATTGCGGCCCTGGACATTCCGTCCATCCCTGAGTTCATCGAGATGATCGCGGACACTGGTGCCGGTCTGTTCGCCTGCAAGGCGTCGGTGGACCTGTTCCACCTCACCAAGGCTGACTTGATCGACCAAGCCCAGGAGATCATCACCGTAGGTGAGTTCTACGAGAAGGCAGCTGGGGGCCAGATCATCTTCACCTAGGCTGGCCAGGGGCGGCTCGGACGTGCCACGGGAGCCGGGCCACCTCTTGCCGATGAGGCGTACGTGTCCGGGTTGCCAACAGTTGCCGGCCTCGTTGGTCGATCTTGGCCATTCGGGGGCGGCCATGGCTGGGGATCAGAGCAGGCAGCCCAAACCTGTGTTCCCGGGGGACTGAAGCACCGTGAGCGACGAGGCCACGGTCGAGGCGAGGGTCACAGACCCTGGGGTCTTCCCGCCGCTCTTAGCCCTGGGGGAGGAGCGGTCCACCGCCATGCGCGAGGTCCACCGGCAGGTGATGGTCCGGGGCGAGCCGTGGTTCACAGTGGGTCTGGGTGGGGTCAGAGGCGAGCTGATCGCCTGCGGCTGGTCCCAGCGGGAGGCCACCTCGATGCTGGTGGCGGCCACGGGCGCAGGACTCTGCGGTCGAGGCCACCAAGTTCTCGTTGGAGCGCTCCCGTGAGCGGCTGGCGGAGACGGTCACGCAGCTTGCCAGGGCAAGGCGCGGCAGCTCGAGGAGGGCTGCCGGCAAGCGCCATGGTCTGGCCGGCGGGCGTTCCCGGC
>JAKAWF010000069.1 GCA_021817025.1 bacterium | reverse complement strand
AACCCCCGAAGTCGTGGAGGTGGAGCCGCGCTCCGTGCCGAGGTTCTTGTTGTAACACTTCGGGACTCGCTCGACCCCATGGCTGAAGCCAGGGGCTTGCGCTCGCACGAGGTCATCGCCCCAGCCGGGAGCTCGCCTCCGGCCGACCCTGAGCCAAGATGGCGGCCAACCGATCGGTGTCCGGGTGGGGCCCCGCTCACGCGGCCTCGCGGCCGCCGAGAGGCGCCACCTCTCCCCTGGGTCGGCCTCCCCGCCCGAGTGTGTGCCGGCGAGACGGGGCAACCGGCCCCTGACTCGGCGACGCCGGGCCGGGCTCGCTCCGGCACCGCCGACCGGCGAGTGCCGGGGTCAGATGTTGAGCGCCAGCCCCTCGGCGGCCATCGCCGCCTCCTTCAGGCTCTCGCTGAGAGTTGGATGGGCATGCACCAGAGCCTCGAACTGATCCGCCCGAACCCCCAACCAGGCGGCCATCACCATCTCTGGCAACAGCTCAGTCACCTCCGGGCCGATGGCGTGGGTCCCCAGCAACTTGCCCGTGGAAGCGTCGACCACGGTCTTGACAAACCCGACCGTGTCGCCCATGGCGATGGCCTTGCCGTTGGCGCTGAACGGGAACTTGCCGACGCGCACCTGGTACCCGCGCTCCTTGGCCTGCTCCTCCGTGATCCCGCTGGAGGCCACCTGAGGCTGGCAGTAGGTGCATCGAGGCACCAGCTCCTTGTCCAGCGGCTCCACCTCCCTACCAGCCGCGGTCTCCACCGCGATCACCCCCTCGGCGCTGGCAGCGTGGGCGAGCAGAGGCGGGCCGATGACATCGCCGATGGCGTAGATGCCGGGAACATTGGTGCGCAGGTGGGGGTCCACCTTGATCGCCCCACCCTCCACCTCGATGCCCAGCTCCTCCAACCCCAGGTTCTCGATGTTGGCCTGGACCCCGGTCGCGGTCAGGACCATCTCCGCCTCCAGGGCCTCACCACTCTCCAGATGCAGGCGCCACCCCTCCCCACCCCGCTCCGAGCGCTGGATGAGGCTGCCCGTCTTGACCGCGATCCCCCGGCGCTCGAACTGCCGGGTGAGCTCCTTGGAGACCTCGCGGTCCTCCTGGGGGAGGAGGCGGTCCAGGGCCTCCACCACCGTCACCTTGACCCCGTAGGAGGAGTAGATGTGGGCGAATTCGGCTCCGATCGCGCCCCCGCCCACGATCAGGCAGCTCGACGGCAGCTGGCGCAGCTCCATCGCCTCGCGGTAGGTGAACGTGCTGCGGCCGTCGGGGGCCAGCCCCGGCAGATGCTTGGCCCTGGCCCCGGTCGCGATGATGATCTGGCCAGCGGTCACGGTCTGCCCGGAGGGCTGGACCTCGATGGTCTGCTCCGAAAGCAGCCGACCGCGCCCCCGGACGACCTCCACCCCGTTCTTGCGCATCAGGAAGGCCACTCCGTTGACCAGCTTGGTGACCACCTCCCGGCTGCGCGTCACCGCGGCCCCGAAGTCGAAGCCGACATCCCCCAGAGTGATCCCAAACTTGTCGGCCTCCTGGATCAGGCGCAGCACCTCGGCGTTGCGCAGCAGTGACTTGGAGGGGATGCAGCCCCAGTTGAGGCAGATTCCTCCCAGGGTTTCACGCTCCTCGATGAGGGTCACCGCCATCCCGAGCTGAGCCGCCCTGATCGCGGCCACGTACCCACCCGGTCCCGAGCCGACGATGGCGAGATCCTTCATCGATTCCTCCTCAGACCAGACAGGCGGTGGGGTGCTCCAAGCACCACTTGAGGTAGCCCAACGCCTCCGCCCCCTGGGCTCCGTCGGTGACCCGGTGGTCGATCGACAACGTCATCTCCATCACCCGGGCCACGCTCAGCTGACCGTCCCTGACCACCGGAACCTGCCGCACCTCCCCCACCGCCAGCACGCTTCCCTGGCCGGGAGTGACGATGGCGCCGAACTGACTGATCCCGAACATGCCCAGGTTGCTGATGGCGGTGTGAGCGCCCGCCATCTCTTCGGGCCGCAACCGGTTGGTCTTGGCCCGACTGGCCAGGTCGTGAGCCCGGCGCGCCAGCTCCGCGAAGGAGAGTGACTCGCAGGACCTCAGGGTGGGCGCCACCAGCCCGTCCGGGACGGCCACCGCCAGCGCGATGTTGCTGGAGAAGAAGCGCCGCAAGCCGCCGCCCAGATAGGCCGCGTTCAACTGCTGATACCGCTGCAGGGTCAAGGCCATCGCGCGCACGATGAAGTCGGTCACGGAGAAGTGCGGCAGGCTGGGGTCGCCCAGCTCGTTGAGCTCGTGCCGCAACCGCACCAGCTGCTCCATGTCCACCTCTGCGCTCAGGTAGAAGTGAGGGATCGTGCTGTTGGACTCCGACATCCGGCGCGCGATCGCCTCCCGCATCCGGCTCACCTTGACTGGCTCGGAAGGGTCGGTCGGGTCGACCGGGACCACCGATCCCACGGGTGTGCTCGCCACCGCCGCCACCCCGCCGGAGCGAGCGACCGCCTCCACATCCTCGGCGGTGACCCTGCCGTCCGGACCGGTGCCCCGGACCCGGCTGAGCTCGATACCCAACTCCCGAGCCCGGCTCCTCGCCAGGGGACTCGCCTTGACGCGCCCACCGGCGACCTCCGGGACCACCTCCGGCTCGAATACCGGCGCCTGGGCGGCGTCCGCCGGGCCGACTTCGGGCGGAGTGGTCACAGCCTTGGCGGACTCGGCCGACTTGGCCCTCGTCGCCAGGCGGGAAGCGGCGCCGTCCGCCGCAGCGGCGCCCTCGGGGCTCGCCGCCGGCGCCTCGGAGGACGGTGCCATGAGGTCGTCGATCGACTCCTCGGGCTCGCCGATGATGGCGATCGGACCCCCGACCGGCACCGTCACTCCCGGCCCCACCAAGATCTTGCGCAGCACCCCGCTGGCGTACGCCTCGATGTCGATGTCCGCCTTCTCGGTCGCGATCGAGGCGATGATGTCACCGCGCGCCACCCGGGCCCCCTCCGCCACCGCCCAGCGGTTGATGGACCCTTCGGTCATGTCGTACCCCATCTGCGGCATGGTGACCTGGTAGGCCATCAGCTGAGCCGCCTGACGGCTGTGACGATGTCCTCGCTGCTGGGAATCAGGAGGTGCTCCAGCTCTCGCGAGTACGGCAGCGGGATGTCCCTCATCGCCACCCTCTGAATCGGAGCGTCCAGGTCGTCGAAGCAGCGGTCCTGTATCTCGCTCAGCAGGCTGGCCCCGAATCCACCGGTGCGCCAGTCCTCGCCGCAGAGCACCACCCGGTGGGTCCGCCGCACCGAGTTCGCCACCGTGGGGTAGTCGAGCGGCCGCAGGGTGCGCAGGTCGACCACCTCGCAGGAGATCCCATCCTCGCGCTCCAGAACTTCGGCCGCCTGGAGCGCCTGCAGCAGCATCCGGGAATACCCCACCAGGGTCACGTCCGAACCCTCCCGCACCACCTTGGCCCTGCCGATCGGGATCTCGCCATCGCCGGCGGCATCGGCCGGGACCTCGCCCTTGGTGCTGTAGAGCAAGCTGTGCTCGATGAACACCACCGGGTCGGGGTCGCGGATGGCTGCCAACAACAGACCCTTGGCATCCGCCGGAGTCGAAGGCATCACCACCTTGAGCCCCGGCACCGCGGCGAACCAGCCCTCGAAGCTCTGAGAGTGGGTGGGGCCGAGCTGGCCAAAGCCGGAGACGGTGCGGACCACCAAGGGAACCGACCACTGGCCGCCGAACATGTAGTGGAACTTGGCGGCGCTGTTGACGATCTGGTCCAGGGCCAGGAGCGCGAAGTTGACCGTCATCAGCTCCGCCACCGGGATCAGCCCGCCCATCGCGGCCCCCACGGCGAAGCCCACGATGCCGGCCTCGGCGATCGGTGTCTCCATCACCCGCGTGGGGCCGAACTCGTCCACCAGCCCCTTGGTGACCGCATACGAGCCGCCGTAGCCGGTGATGCTCTCGCCCATCAGGATCACCCTGTGGTCCCGCAGCATCTCCTCGCGCATCGCGTCGCGCACCGCCCGCCGGTAGCTGATCTCAGCCACCGTCACCCGACCGCCTGGGAGGCCACATCCGCCGGCTCGGCCGAGAGCCCCTCGGGGTCGATCGGCTTGGCGTAGATCCACTGGTCGACGGTGGCGGGATCGGGCCACGGAGACTCGTCCGCGAAGCGCACCGCCGCCAGCATCTCAGCCTCCGCCTCCTCTTTCACCTGGGCCAGCTCCTGCTCGCTGCTGATCCGGTGCTCGACACAGAACGCCCCGAACCTGGGGATGGGATCCAGCGCCTTCCAGCGACTGACCTCCTCCTTGTCCCGGTAGAGCTCAGGGTCGGCCATGGAGTGGCCTCGAAAACGGTAGGTGAGGGCCTCGACAAAGTAGGGCCCCTTGCCGCTCCGGCAATGAGCGGCCGCTTTCTGGACCGCCTCGTAGACCGAGAGCACATCCATACCGTCGCATTGGACCGACGGCATCGTGTACCCCTCCGCCTTGATGATCATGTCCCGGACCGGCGACTCCTCGGCCAGGGTCGCCCCCATTCCGTAGAGATTGTTCTCGCAGATGAAGATCACCGGCAGATTCCAGAGCGCGGCCATGTTGAGCCCCTCGTGGAAGATGCCATTCCCGGTGGCCCCGTCACCAAAGAAGTCCAGCACCACCTCCGGCTGCTCCAGGTACTGCATCGCGTACGCCATGCCCGCCCCGATGGGGATGTGGGAGCCGACGATCGCGTACCCGCCCCAGTAATGTCGGGACGCGTCGGCGAGGTGCATCGAGCCTCCGCGCCCGTGGCACAGGCCGGTCTCCTTGCCGAACAACTCGGCCATGCACGCTTTGGGTTCACAGCCCTTGGCCAGCGCGTACCCGTGGTCACGGTAGTGCCCGAGGATGTGATCCTCCGGCCGCGCCGCCGCGATCGCGCCGACCGCCACCGCCTCCTCTCCAATGTAGAGGTGGAGGAAGCCCCCCACCTTGGCTCGAGCGTATGCCTCCGCCGCGTGCTCCTCAAAGTGCCGGATCTGGACCATCCGGCGGTACATGTCCCGACACTGCTGGGCCGTCAGACCCAGCGGCAGGGCCGCGGACCTGCTCTTGGTCACACTCGCCGCCGAAGTCACCTTGGAGCGGGCCCTGGGGGCCCGCGCAGTGGTTGCCATATGGCCAGTTTACGAGGAACCCGGTTGCCTTCGGCCGCAGCTTCAGCGCCGGCCCCCGGCCCCAAGGCCCCCGGCCGCGTCCGCCCAGCCCCCACTCTGTCGGGAGGGGCCCAGCCCCGGCGGGGCGCCCCTGGCAGCCCAACTGGAGCTGGCTGGGACCAAGACCAGATGCCCCAGGGGGTTGTCAAAATGGACGGCCGAGGTTATACTTTGGGCAGGTCAGCCGTGGTCGACGCAGCTGCCAGGTGACGGGGAGCACCGGGTAACCCGGTTGTATCTGTCGCCGTTAGACATCAGGATGCCCTGTGCGACGCGGGGCAACCTGGAATAGCCAGCTCGTGGAACCACGCGCCGAGAGGTACTCCCCAAAATGATGACCACAGAACGCGACAACCGCTACCGCGTCACCCGCCGCGACATACTTCGCCGCCAGCACGAGGGGCTGGCCAGGACCAGGACCCTGCGCAAGTACCGCTCCCATCTCGAGCATCTCGACCGTGTCCTCGCCGACCTGGAGGACGCCAGGATCCGGGAGCGCCGAGTGGTGCCGCCGGCGATAACCGAGGAGTTGCGGCATGCCGAGGTGGCTCAGGTCGATCCCGATCTGGCCCAGGTGGTCGCCTCCAGTCGGCCGAGCATCGACCGGGTCCAGGATGCGGTCTTCGACGCCCAGGGACGGATCATGGTCGAGGTCAGTCGCCTGCTCGGACAACCCGACTGGGTGACGATCGAGGCCGAGGAAGGTGAGGCGCTCGAGCTGGAGGCGTCGCGTCACTGATCGACGGTGACCGCCTCTTCCAACTCTGAGGGGCGCTGGGAAGGGGAGTTGCCGGGCAAGTTCTCGATCGCGAAGGCGCGTGCCAGTTCCACGATCCGGGCTTGGTCCCGGCGTGCCTTGCGGCTCCTCGATGTGTCCAGCTGGCGCGGTCTGATCGGCAGATGGGCCTGATCCGCGAGCCGGTCAGCCTCCCGAGCCTGGCGGGTCTGGCTTAGCCTCTCCCACTCGGTGACCGCGGACTCGATCAGCGCCACCCGGTCGTCCAGTTCGGCGCCGTCCCCAGCCAGTTCAGCCAAGCGCACCTCCAGGCGGCCCATCCGGCTGGCTGGGAGGCGCCCCTTGGCGGCTGCGAGGGCGGTGTCGAGGCGGGCTGTGTGCTGGCGCTGCTCACGGACCCGCCCTCCTTTCTCCACCTCCACGGTGCGGGCTTCCCGCAATTCGCGCTGGGCCTCCTCCAAGAGGGCTCGGTAGCCCGCCAGCAGCTCTGTGTGGCGACCGTCCGCGGCCTCCGCGGCCAGCTCGGCACCCCTGGTCAGGAGACGGTCGACCGCCTCCTGAGCGGCCAGCTGCTGGAGCTGGGGCAGGATGAAGACGCCGAACTTGCGGTCCACCTCGACATAGGCCTGGCGCACCTCGGGGGGTAATTCTGCGTGCTCGGGGACAGTCAGTGGACTACGGGACATTCGGGGCTGGACCTCCTCGCCTCTACTACTTGGCTAACCTTCGGCCGAAGGCGGCTGAGAGCCGCTCCCCGGCCTTCCAATCCGTTCCAGGAGGCAACTCACCCCCGCCGCTATCCCCCCCTCGGCCCGGAACACGGAGCTGCCGGCCACCAGCACGGTGGCCCCGGCCGCCACGCACTCAGGGGCATTTTCGGCATCGACGCCGCCGTCCACCTCGAGTTCGCACGCGAGTCCACGCTCGGCAATCATCCGGCTCAACTCCTGAAGCTTACCGAGCGCGAGCTTCTGGAATCGCTGACCGCCGAAGCCAGGGTCGACGGACATCACCAAAGCCAGATCGATTTCGGGCAGTATCTGCTCCAGAAAGCGGGCCGGGGTGGCCGGGTTGATCCCGACTCCAGACCTGGCTCCGAGTTCTGAGATCAGGCTCACCGTCCGGTGCAGTTGGGCACAGGCTTCGAAGTGCACGGTGATCAGATTGACGCCCGCGGCCACAAAGGCTGGAATGATCGAGTCGGGACTGGCGACCATCAGGTGGGCCTCCAGGGGCAGCCGGGTGCTCCTTCGGCAGGCCGCCGCGATCTCCGGGCCCATGCTCAAGTTGGGCACGAAGTGATTGTCCATGACGTCGACATGGATGCGGTCGGCACCGGCCCGTTCGCAGGCGGCCACCGCCTCGCCAAGATGGGCGAAGTCGGCGGCCAGAATGGAGGGCGCGAGCTCGGCCATCAGCGAGCCGAGGGGATCAGGCTGGCGGCGGCTTGGTCGCACCAGATCTCACAGCCGGGGGATCGCCGGGCGATCAGCTGGGCGGGCAGCCGCGCGGGGTCGTAGGGCCCAGCCACCACCTGGGCCAAGGTGGCCGCCTTCCCAGCGCCCGCCAAGAGAAATCTCACCCGCCGCGCGGAACGCAGCACCGCCGGGCCCAGCGTCAGCCGGACCTGGCCGGAGGGATGCCGGGTGGCGAGCACCAAGGCCTGGTCCGAGTACTCCCGGCCCGGGAACAGCGACGCCGTGTGACCGTCCTCTCCCATGCCCAGCACCACGAGGTCGAAACGCAGCTCGCCCTCAGTCCTTGGCAGCAAGCCCAGCAGCTGGCCCTCGAAGCGCCCCAGGATGGTCTCCGGCCCGAGCCCATCCTTCACCTCCCAACCGACCAGGATCGGGGTCGGACCCGGGAGTCTCGCCAGCAGGGTTCGTCTGATCATGCCCTCGTTCGACTCGGGGTCGGTGACGGGGACCAGCCGCTCGTCCCCTGGCACCAAGACAACCCTGGACCAGGCTATGCCCGGCTGCTGAGCCAGCAGTTCGAGGGCATCCCGGGGCGTGCTGCCCCCCGGGAGGGCGACCACCGCCTCCCCCCGAGCGGCCACCGCCTCGGCAATCTCCCTAGCCATGGCGGCGGCGGCGAAGGCCGCCAACGCGGCCGGGTCTGGCTCGATCCGCAGGCACGGCTCCTCAGTCACCAAGTGCTCGGCCACGCGCCACCCTCCCAGCTTCCCATGATTCGCCCAGCTGCTGCCGGACCGGCCGCTGACCCCTGCCAGCCCCACCGGTCATCGAACGCGCTCTGAGAGCAGATCGTCCGCGGCCTGCAGCAGCACGCCGACGCCGCTGCCGAGATCGGGCAGATGGACCCGCAACACGCGCGCCCCCCGGTTCCGGACCACCAAGTACTCGCTCAGAGCCCGGGCCTGCTGCAGGACCCCGAAGCTGTAGACGCGCCCGGGGATCGCTCGGTCGGCACGCGCGTTGGTGGTGATCTGCAAGAAGGCCACCTGCTCCCCACTCGGTTGCAGAGTCCCAGCCGCGGATCCCGGGGGTGTCCACCCCAGGGTGGTGGCGCAGCGTGTGCTCCGGCCCAGGACCGCCCTCAATTCCAGCAACTCGGCGGCAAGCTTGGCGGGCTGGGCAGCAGTCGCGAGGTGGGCCGCGATGGCGATGTAGCCAGGGGGCGCCATGCCCTCCAGCCAGTGCCGCAGCGACTCGCCGACGAGCTGTGCGGAGCCGGGACCGGCGATCTCCAACCACTCGTCCACCAGCTCGGTCGGGGGGTCCGGCAGGCCGTGCTCAGAAGTCCACACCCCGAGCACGGACTCCAGCTCGCGTTCGCCCTCCTCGAGCGGCGGTGGCAGCGCACTCGCCGGGTCGGCCGGCCAGGTCAGGAGCTCCCAGGCCACCTGCCAGCGCACGAACTCCGCACCCAGGTCGAGCAGATGGGCGGTGGTTATCACCACCACCGGATGGCCGGCCTGAGAGAGTGCGTCGAGCCAGCTCTCGATCTCGACCGCCCCCGCCGACCCCTCCAGATGGAGATACACGAACAGCCGGTCCGCGGCATATTCGGCCACCTCTCGACCAGGCTCTCCGATCACCGGGATCAAACTGGGGCCACTGGCGTTCTCAACCCACAGCTGGGAGATCCATCCAGGCAGTTGAGAGAGCTCCGGGTCCGTGACGAAGGTCACCTTGTTGCGGCCAGCGCGGGCACAGCCGCCCAGGATGGACGCCAGTTGCAGGCCGGGGTTGGGAGCGGCGTTCGCCGTCCCCCCGGCACACGCTTCGGCCATGGCAGCCCCACCCGCCAGCAGCTGATCCAGGTCGACGCCGATGGTCGCGGCTGCCAGCAACCCCAGGTCGGAGATGGCGGTGCTGGCCCCCGACACCTCAGGATCAAGGGCGACGATCCGGCCGAAGCCCAGGTCTCTGGCGAGTTGCTCCAGCTCGCTGCCGGGCTCGGCCGCGGCCAGGCTGGCGTCCCGGGCAGGCGCGCCGACGGCCCGCTGCAGCAGATCGCTGAAGAAGCCGCCGAGGGCCATGGTCTCGTTGATGCCCGCCCCTCCGGTGGAGGCGACCAGCAGGAGGGTGCTGGTGGGGTCAACAGCCGCCACGGCCGCCGCCAGCAGGTCCGGGTGGACCGAGTTGAGGACCAACATGTCCGGGAACCCGCTGGCGACTCCGAAGGCCTGCCTCATCGCTCGCGGGGCCAGACTGCCCCCGTCGGCCTCGACCAGCAGGGCGTGCCTGAAGCCCTGGTCCCGGACCCAGGTTGCGTGGGCCCTGAGTTGATCGAGTGGCCGGCGCCACAAGTTCCGGATCGAGTCGGGTGGGGGCAAGACCACCGGACTGTCCGGTGGGGCTGCGGGCCGGCCGAAGCGCCGCGCCACGGCTTGGGCCCCGGCCAACCGCTGCCACTCCCCGGCCACCGCCTGCCGGGCTGCCCCCAGGGTGGCGGTGGCGACGGTGGCGGTGGCGACGAACCGGGTCCGCGGGGACGCCACCACCCCGTGGCTCCCCAGCCGCTCCCGCTTCGCGTCAATCTCCACCAACAGCTTCTCCATGGAGTTCGCGAAGCTCTCCACCCCTTCTCTCTCCAGCAACTCGGTGACGCCATCGAAGTCGACCCCGAGGTGATCGAGGCGGCTCAGTCGGGCGGCGGCAGACGGCATGTGCCCGGCCAGGCTAGGGCGCACCAGGCCGTGGTCCAAGAAGGCGGCGATGGCAGTCGGCGGCATGGTGTTGACGGTGTCAGGCGCGATCAGTTCCTCGCAGTACAGGAGGTCCTTGTAGGCGGGGTTCTTGGTGCTGGTGCTGGCCCACAGCGGCCGCTGCACGGCTGCTCCCGCCGCCTTCAGGGCCTCGAAGCGGGGGCCCCGGAAGACCTCCTCAAAAGCGGCGTAGGCGACCGCCGCGTTGGCGATCGCCGCCGTGCCGTGGGCACCGTCCAACTCACTCCGCAGCCCACCGTCGGCCGCGACCGCCAGACGATCGAGGCGCCGGTCGACTTCAGTGTCCACCCGGCTCACGAAGAAGCTGGCCACCGAACGCACATCGGCGATGGGAAGTCCACTCTTGAGGCGACGCTCCAGGCCCCGGCAGTAGGCGGCCATCACCTGGCGGTAGCGGGCGGCCGAAAAGATGAGGGTCACATTGACGTTGAGGCCGCGCGTGATCGCCTCTTCAACGGCGGTGACCCCCGCCTCGGTGGCGGGAATCTTGATCATGAGATTGGGCCGGTCGACGGCGGCCCAGTACGCCTCGGCCGCGCCCACCGTGCCCTGGGGGTCGTGGGCCAGCCGAGGGGAGACCTCCAGGCTCACGTAGCCGTCCCTCCGCCCGCTGCCGAAGAACACCGGCGCCATCTGGTCGCAGGCGGCGCGGACGTCCTGCCCGATCAGGTGATCGTAGATCTCGTCATTGCCCAGCCCCCTCCGGGCCAGCTCCGAGATCTCCTGGTCGTAGGCGTCACTGCCCGCCAGCGCCTGCTCGAAAATTGTCGGGTTGGCGGTGACTCCGAGCACGCCTTGCTCGATCAGACGGGCCAGGAGTCCCTGGCGGAGCAGGTCCCGGCCGAGGTTGTCGTACCAGACGCTCTGACCGAAATGGGCCAACTGCTGGAGTCTGGTCTCGGGCATCTGCACCACCTCCTCAGCGCTCGAGCAGCTCCCGCGCCCTGGCCGCCACCGCCTCCGGGGTCAGACCGAAGTGCTGGTAGATGGTCTCATAGGGGGCGGAGGCCCCAAACCGCTCCACCCCCACCACGGCTCCCCGAGCCCCCACCACCGCCAGCCAGGGCTGAGGCACACCCGCCTCCACCGCGACCTTGGCCGGGATTGCCAGGGGCAGGACCAGATCGCGGTACTCCGGCGGCTGGTCGTGGAAGAGTTCGAGCGACGGCATGCTCACCAGCCGAGTGGGGATCCCGTCGCGCTCGAGCAGGTCCCTGGCGGCGGCACAGATCGAGAGCTCGCTGCCGGTTCCGATCAGGATCACCTCGGCGGGGCCGCCGCTGGCCTCCTGGAGGATGTAGCCACCGCTCGCCACTCCGGACCGGGCCAACTCCGCGGTGCCCTCGAGGATCGGGACATTCTGGCGGCAGAACACCAGCGCCGTGGGCCCTTGGTTGCGCTCCAGGGCCACCGCCCAGGCCCAGCTCGACTCGTTGGCGTCTCCGGGTCGCAGGACCACCAGCTCTGGGATCACGCGCAGCGCCGCCAGCTGCTCCACCGGCTGATGCGTGGGACCGTCCTCGCCCAGGCCCACGCTGTCATGGGTGTAGACCCAGATCACCGGCAGGTGGGAGAGCGCCGAGAGCCTGACCGACGGCCGCTGGTAGTCGGAGAAGGTGAAGAAGGTCGCGCTGTAGGGCCTGAGCCCTCCGTGCGCCGCCATGCCATTGCAGGCCGCTCCCATGGCGTGCTCCCGGACCCCGAAGTGAAGATTGCGGCCCTGCCCGGTCCGACCGTCGAAGTCACCACCGCCTTCGAGGCCGGTCTTGGTGGACTCCGAGAGATCGGCATCTCCACCCAGGATCCAGGGGATCGCCTGAGCCAGCGCGTTGAGGACCCGGCCCCCGGAGGCGCGTGTGGCGATCGCCTTCTCCCCCACTTCCCAGACGGGTAGGGCGTCCCGCCAGCCGTCCGGCAGGGAGCCGCCCTGGGCCATCTCCCACTCCCTTGCCAGCTCTGGACTGTGCTGAGCCCAAGTGGCGAAGCGCGCCTGCCACTCCCCGGCCAGGGCTTGGCCCTTGGTCAGGGCCTGGCGGAAGTGCTCGAGGGCTCGATCCGGAACCTGGAAGCTGCGCTCGGGGTCCCAGCCGAAGGCGCGCTTGGCGGCCGCCAGCTCCTCCGGTCCCAGCGGGGAGCCGTGGGCGGCGTTGGAATCCTGCTTGTGGGGCGCTCCGTAGCCGATGTGGGTCCTGACCGCGATCAGCGACGGCCTGCTGTCATCGGCGATGGCAGCCTGGATCGCCCTGTCGATCCCCTCCAGGTCCAGGGTTCCGTCCTCCACCCGCTGGACCTGCCATCCGTAGGCGGCGAATCGCGCCAGGACGTCCTCTGTGAACGACATCGAGGCCGGGCCATCGAGGGTTATGTGGTTGTCGTCGTAGAGGCAGATGAGCTTGCCGAGGCCGAGATGTCCGGCCAGAGACGCGGCCTCCGCCGACACCCCCTCCATGAGGTCGCCATCGCCGCAGAGCACGAAGGTGCGGTGATCGACTATCGCCTCCCCAGGTCGGTTGTAGCGGTGCGCCAGGGCCCGCTCGGCGATGGCCATGCCGACGCCGTTGCCGAAGCCCTGGCCGAGAGGGCCGGTGGTCACCTCCACCCCCGGGGTGACGCCGCGCTCGGGGTGCCCCGGGGTGATCGAGCCCCACTGCCGGAACTGCTTGAGGTCCTCCATCGACACTTGGTAGCCGGTGAGGTGGAGCAGCGCGTAGAGCATCGCCGAGCCGTGTCCGGCCGAGAGCACGAAGCGGTCTCGGTTGGGCCACCCGGGGGCCCCCGGGTGGTGGCGCAGAATCCGAGTCCACAGCACATAGGCCATCGGTGCCGCCCCCATGGGCAGGCCGGGGTGGCCGGAGTTGGCCTTCTCGACAGCGTCGATGGCGAGGCAGCGGATGGTGTTGATGCAGAGGTTGTCCAGCTCACTTCCGGCCACCGGGAGCAGTCCCTGTCCGTTCAAGCGTTCATCCATGCCACTCACCCTCGCGCTCCGGTTCCATCGGCCCCCATGCTCTCACCTGGGCCGCTGGGGAGGCGGCTTCCACCTCGAACCGGAGGCTCAGAGCGGCCCGGACTCGATCGAGCCCCCGGCCGCCAGCCAGGCGCTGATCCCCCCCACCATGGCGGTCGCCGAAACCCCCTGCTCCCGCAGGAACTTGCTGGCCCGAAAGCTGCGGGAGCCGGCGGAACACTGCACCACCACAGGGCTTGCCGAGGGCAGCTCCCGCCAGCGGCCGACCAGCTCCCCGATCGGGATCCAAAGGCTCCCGGGGATTCGCATCCGGACCCTCTCCGCCGCCTCCCTCACATCCAGGATGGGCGCCCCCTCGGAGATCGACTGACGCGCCGCGTCCGTCTCCATCTCCAGCGGAACCAACGCAGCCACGCCTCCGATTATCAGGGTCCGCGCCGGGCGGCGGCGGCCCGAGCGCCGGCCCTGGGGACCACGACTTGGCCGAGGGCGGGATCGAGCTCGACACGCGGTGGCCGTCGAGGGCTACCCTACCCTGCGGGTCGACCCGGTTCGGCCGGCTCTCACCACGAATCTGGAGAGTGGAGGTCTATGGCCAACAGCGTTCTGGCAGCACCCACAACCGCGGCGGCAGCCGCCAACCCCTACGTCACCGCCCAGCGACAGTTCGATCAGGCGGCGGCGATCCTGGATCTGGATCCGGGCCTGCGCGCGGTTCTCAGGGAGGTGCGGCGGGAGTTCACCGTCAACTTCCCAGTCCGCATGGACAACGGCACCATCAAGGTCTTCACCGGTTACCGGGTGCAGCACAACCTCACCCGTGGCCCCGCCAAGGGCGGCATCCGCTACCACCCCCAGGTGAGCCTGGACGAGGTCAAGGCGCTCTCCATGTGGATGACCTGGAAGTGACCTATCACAAAC
>JAKAWF010000068.1 GCA_021817025.1 bacterium | reverse complement strand
CCGAGAGCACGAAAATCGCCGCGTCGGCGTCCCGGAGCTGTTCGTACGCCACCTGCGTGTTGTGCGCGTGGACGGATCCGATGCCGGGGGTGTCGACCAGGATGACTCCCCGCCGAAGAATTGCGGCCGGATGATGGATGGAGATGCCACGCACCCGCTTCAGGTTGCGCGGATTGCCGGTTTCAGTGCCATAGGCCGCCAGCTCTCCGAGATCGATCGAGATCCCCCCGCCCTCCTCCAGCTCGACCACGGCGAGCGCCTCCTCCCCGTACTCCAGCCGAAGCGGGATCGAGGTCATGGGGATTACTCCGACCGGGAGCACGGGCGCCTCCAGCAGTGAGTTGATCAGGGTGCTCTTGCCTCGCTTGAACTCGCCCAGCACCGCCAGGGTGAGTCGTCCCTGCGCCAGACGCTCCGCCGCCGCAAAGATGAAAGCCGCGACCGACTGGTCGCCGCGATCCTCTATGAAGGCCCCCAGGCGGCGAAGGGCCAGGACCATGCCGTCCCGCCGCTGCTGCCACTCGCGCAGGGCGCTCCCCACGCCTGCCTCCATCAGAACTGGCTCCCGCAGGAGCAGTGAGCATTCGCGGCCCCGAGCCCGACCCGATGACGGAGGATGCTGGCTGGCTGCATGGCTACCTCTGGGTGCGCTGTCTGTCCCAGTAGAAGCCATCAGCCGGACCGCTCCGGCGGGGGCGGGCCCCATCGCCTCAGCGACTGTAGCAGAGGCGGCTTGAACCCAGTGGCTCAGCTGGCAGGTGGGGCGGGAACCGATCGCTTGATCGGCCCGGACGTCAGAGCTGCCACCAGGGAGAGCCCCGCCCAGCCGGCCGCGTAGGCGAATCCGATGGTCGGAGAAGCCAGGGCGTAGAGGATCCCGACCACCGCCGATGAGGTCAGGTCGCCCACCGCCTGGGTCGCCCCCAGCACCCCGTAGCCGCTGCCGCGGAGGTGGTCCGGCAGCAAGCGGGCGAAGAGCGTCGACTCGGCGGTCTCGGCCAGCCCGATCCCGCTGCCGGCGAGGGCGACCAGCAGCGCGGCGGGGGAGTGCAGGTTGAGGGAAAAGCCGACGTCGGCGATGAGGTAGAGGCCGGCCCCGGCGGCAAACACCACCCGCGCGTTGGAGCGGTCCAGCCAGTGGCCACCCAGAAGTGCCACCACGGCGCCGAAGGCATTGTGGCCGCTGTACAGAAGAATCGCCAGGAAGGTGGCGAAGGCCAGGGTGGTGGCTCCGTTGTGGAGCAGCTCGGTGGCGCGCAGGATCAGCAGCGTGGTGGCCACGTTGCCAAGTTCGAAGAGCGCGATGGGAAGCGGCGCCCGAGCGACCGCGGACAAGGACAGGGCACCCGGCTTAAGACGGAGCTTGCTTGGTCTACCGGGCCGAGGCCTGGCGCGCCAGTTGTCTTCGGGCCAGGCCACACCTGCCTGGGAGAGGGCTTGACCACCTCAACTGGCTGTGATCAGGTGGAAGTAGGCACCCCGATCCCCATCAGAGGGTCTCCCACCTTGACCGCGAGCGAGGTCACCAGGAAGACCACGACCCCAGACGCTGTGGCTTCAAGTGAGACCAGCCGCTCGCCGAATATGTCGCGCAGCTCCCCCACCATCTGACCCCGTACCACGCGATCTCCCACACTGACCGTGGGGTGGTAAGTGGCCGAGATATCGGTGCGCATCCAAACCATCTGGTCCATCGCCTCAGGCGCCGGAAGAGCTGGGCCGACCGGGTCGATCATGCCCATCTTCGAGAGCACGTTCTGGAGGCCGCGGAGGTGCCTCGACACGGAAGGCTCATCACAGATGCCTTGCTGGCCAATCTCGGCGATGATGCCCGGGACTCCCCGGAGCGCTGCGGCGGCGTAGGCAGCGCCGGGTACCGAGTCCGGCTCCACCCCCAGGCTGTGCTCAAACCCGTACACCACGGACATCTCCTGCGAGATCCTGGCAACCTCCCCGTCGCCGGCCTTGGTCCACAGGGTGAACGGACTCAGCGCCTCAATCAGGTCCCCACAGTGGGCATCAACGTAGGCGTCGGCTCCTGTTATGAGGTTTTCCAGCAGGAAGGCGGCCACCCGCTCGGCCGGTGCACCACCCGGATCGCCCGGGAAGGAGCGGTTTAGGTTGCGCCCATCCCTCGGGTTCACGTAGATGGAACGTTCGTAAAACCCCGGCGAGTTGACCAGCAAAACGGCGACCAGGGTGCCCCTGAGGCGGCTCGGTTCGAGCCAGCGGGTGAGCCGCGTCACTGCCTCGATGGGCACATACTCGGCAGCGTGCATTCCGCTGGTCACAGCCAGGGTGGGCCCCGGCTCGCGACCCCGGATCACCACGGCCGGGATCTCCCAGGCGGGCTCAATTCCGGGGATACGCACCCAGCCACGACGGAGCTCTCCTGGGGCTGGGCTCAGATTAGCGAACGATACTCTGGACAATTCTTTCCTCCAATGCCGACGCCTGTCAGCTCGCTCCTGTCTGGCCCAGCTGCCACCGCTGCACCACCTGACCCAGCACCGGCAGGGGAAGTGCGCCTTCGCTGAGCACGGCCCCGTGAAACCCGCGCAAGTCGAAGTGCGCCCCGAGATCAAGTTCCGCGGCTGCTCGGAGCCGGCGGATCTCCCGCCGGCCAACCATGTAGGCAAGCGCCTGACCCGGCCAGGCAATGTACCGGTCGACCTCGTTGTTGACATTGGCCATCGTGGTCGCCGTGTTCTGCCACATGAAGTCCACCGCTTTCTGGCGCGACCACCCCAGCCGATGCATCCCTGTGTCCACCACCAGACGGCAGGCCCGCAGAGCGTCAAACGAGAGCATCCCCAGGCGCTGCAGGTCGGAGCTGTACAGCCCCATCTCGTCGGCGAGCCGCTCGCAGTACAACCCCCAGCCCTCGACATAGGCGCAAACCTCTGCATCCAGGTGGCGTCGGTAAAGAGGAATGTGGGTTAGGGTTTGAGCCGACGCGATCTGGAGATGGTGGCCGGGCGTGCTCTCATGGAACGAGAGTGCCTCGTACTCGTAGACGTAGCGGCTCTTGGGATTGGCCGTGAGCACGCAAAAGGCGCCCGGGCGCCGACCGCCCTCCGAGGGGCCGCGGTAGTAGGCGAGCGCCGCGTTGCCCGCCTCCACCGGATCGATCTCCTCAACCACGCAGCGGGCGATTTCGAAGTGAGGGAAGAATCGATCCCGCGCTGCCTCGGCCCTCTCCAGGGCGCCGGTCACGACCTGGACTATCTCACCCTCGGTGTTGAACCTGAGCCCCGGGTCTGAGCGCAGCCGGTCTCGCAGGTCAGCAAAGGAGATCGGGCCGACGACCCGCGCGCCGACCTCCAACCATTCCTCCTCGAGGCCCGCCAGGGTATCCAGGCCAATCTGGTGAATCTCCTCGGGAGTCAACGCTGTGGTGGTATGGCGGCGCACGGCGCGGTCGTATGCCTCATCACCTCCTGGAACAAAGCTGAGCCCCACCTTCGAGTCTGACCTGGCCCCGGGCAGGAGCTCATCCTCAAGACATTGCCGAAGGCGACTCATCGCAGGGCGGACCCGAGCCGCGATCAGACCTCGGGCCCGGTCGCGATCGGCGTCTGTGGCCACCTCGGCCTGCAGCAGAGGCTTGAGCAGCACGTCCAACTCGACGGCTCGCCCCAGGTGGCCGTCCAGCTGAGCGATGGCCTGTCTGATCCCGATTGCCGCCGACCGCCGGTTCTGCTCCAGGCTCAGTCGGTAGCGATCGCTGATACGGTCGAAGTACTCCCCGAGACCTGAGAGCCGATCGAGGTAGGCGGCCACGGCCAGACAACTGTCCAGGGGCGCCGTGGGGATCGCTTGAAACGCCATCGACTGAGGTGAGACATAGCTGGCGGCGGAGGCATCCACAGCCCACAGCCCGTCCTCAAGGTTGGAGCGTAACGCCCAGGCCAGCTGCGCCATCACCGCATGATTGATGGCTTCCTCAGGAGCCAGTTCCCGGCGGTTGATCTGGCTCAGCTCCGCCTCGATGCGGGCCACCCTGGCGCCATCCCGGTCGGCCGCCTCCTGGCTCGGGTCGGGCAGGGCGGCGTCATAGCCAGCCACCCCCAGCATGGTGGCGCTCAGCGGATCTATCGAGTGCATGCAGTCGAAGAACTCTTGGTTAAGCCGCTCCAGGCTGGCCGAGGCGCTGCTCACCCGCAACACCCCCGCGTCACAGCGGTGGCGCGGTCTCCCAGCGGCGCACGGCGCGTCATCATGACCGCAGCCTGGAGGCCAGTTCCCGCAGCAGCACCTCCCAGGCGCGCATGCCCTCCCTGAGGCGATGAAGGCGCAGGAACTCGTTGGGCGCGTGCAGGTTCTCGTCGGCGGTGGAGAACGAGAAGAAGAGTGTCTTCAGTCCAAGCACCCTCTCGAAGAGGGCCGTGGCCGGAACGCTGCCCCCGATCTTGGCGAAAAGGACAGTCTGGTTGGGATACACCGCCTCCAGCGCGCGCCGGGCGGCTACGACCCCGGGGTTTTCGGCCGACAGGATGTAGGCGGGAACCAACCCCGGGTCGGGCTGGACCGTTACCCTGACCCCCGGTTGGGCCAGCGCCATGATTCGCTCGGTTACCATCTGAAGGACGGCCCCGGGGTCCTGCCCGGGGACCAGACGACAGGAGATATGAGCGCGAGCGAGGTGCGGAATGACCGTGTACTTGCCACCTGCCTCCAGCCCATTGACCTCCAGGGTCGGCCTCTCCCAGAGACGCTCCAGGGTGCTATAGCGGGCCTCTCCGTAGGTCTCGGGCACCCCGATTTGGCGGGCGTATTCAAGGTCGTCGAACGGGACTGCGGCAATCTCGACGCGGCGATCGGGGGAGAGCCCCGGGATCCCCTGGTAGAAGCCGGGCACCGCCACGGACCCGTCCGCCTGGTGCAGGCCGGCCAGAATTACCGCCAAGGCACTGGCGGGATTGGCCACCGTGCCCCCGTAACGCCCCGAATGCAGGTCCATGGCGGCCCCTGACACCTCGACTGTCAGGCTGACGAGTCCCTTGGAGCCAAGCGAGATTGAGGGCTCGGTGGGACGCCAGATGGCGCCGTCCGCGGAGACGACCAGGTCCGCCTGTAACTCCTTGGCGTGTTCCGCGACGAACGCCGGTAGATTGGGACTGCCAATCTCCTCCTCGCCCTCGATAAGAAACTTGACGTTAAGGGGCAGCCTCCCCTCCTGGGTCAAAAAAGCCTGGACCACCTTCATGACCATGTACACCGGGCCCTTGTCGTCAGAGACTCCGCGCCCCCGCACCACGTCCTCCGTTATGGTCAGTTCGAAGGGGGGCGAGTGCCACTCCTCCAGGCTGCCGGTCGGCTGGACGTCGTAATGTCCATAAATCAGGACGGTCGGAGCATCCGCCTCGCCGGCCCACTCCCCCCTCACCACCGGATGGCCCGCGGTGTGCTCGACCCGACCGTGAGCGAGGGCCAGCTGCTGGGAGGCCCAGTCCGCCGTGGCGCGCATGATGGCGGGATCGGCATCGCGGCTCACGCTCGGGAAAGCCACGTATTGAGCGAGTTCAGCCAGGTAGGCCTCGTCGTCGGCGTTAAAAGAGAGCACTGCCGCCATCGATGGAAAGGGTTTGGCCGGTGATCCAGGAGGACATTTCCGAACAGAAGAAGCGCACCCCATGGGAGATGTCCTCGGGGCGTCCAAGATGGCCGACGGCGATTCCCGACAGAACCTCCGCCTGCCCCCCTGGGCCGTAGCCATCCCACTGCTTCTGGGAGGTGGGATTGGAGAGGATGAAGCCGGGGGCGATGCAGTTGACCGTGATTCCAAAGCGCCCCAGTTCATGGGCCATCTGCCGGGTGAACCCGATCTGGCCCGCCTTAGCCGCTGCGTAAGCCTGAATCCCGGTCAGGCTGACGCTCCGGCCCGCTCCCGAGGAGATGTTGACGATCCGCCCGAATGAGCGCTCCTTCATGCCTGGGACCACCGCCCGGGTGCAGTGAAAAGTACCAGTCAGGTTGGCGTCCACCACCTCTCGCCAGGCCTGGTCGCCGACCTCCTCGATCGGGGAAAAGGTCTGCCCGCAGACGCCACCGGCGTTGTTTACCAAAATGTCCACCCGTGGCAGCGCCGCGAAATACCGCGCCACCGCTTCGGAGTCGGTGACGTCCACCGTGTCCTTGTCCAGCTCGTGGACCAGGACCCCATCCGCTCTCAGCCCGCTGGCGATCGCCATCCCGATCCCATGAGCCGTTCCAGTCACCACCGCCACGCGATCTAGCACGCTCCCCTCCCCATGACCATTGGACCGGGCACCTGGTCCCGCCCACCCCCATCACCAGCCGTTGGTGCTTGGCATACCACCATATCGACGACGCTCGCCGTCGTCCTGCGGCCCCAGTCCAGAGCGCCGGTCGATGGCACTGCCATCAGCCGGGACCCAAGATCCGAGATGCCACCAAGTCGAGCAGGAGCGAAGGCACGAACACGATGCCGGCTTGGTCCGCGACCACCAGATCTCCCGGCCAGACCTGAACCCCACCGCAAGCGAGCGGAGCCTCCAGGCTCACCGCCTCGAGCCTGCCGACTCCACTCCTGGGGCTTACGGCTGTGGCCCACACTGAGATTCCGGCGCTTCGCACCTCATCGAGATCCCGCATCGCTCCGTCAACCACGGCGCCGACCATCCCGGCTGCGGCCAGGGAGCTCGCCCCCTCGCCCCCCAGGACCGAGGCGTCCAACATCCCGGCGCTGGAGATGACCAGGACATCGCCCGGTTGCGCCCGGGCAGCGGCTGTATGGTGGGCCAGATGCCCGTGGGGCAGAGCCGCCCCGAGATCGCGTTCGGGAAGGTACGAGAGCGTCACCGCATGCCCGACCATCACCTGGGGGCCACTGCGGTGAACCAACCTCTCACCTATGGCGGAGGTGCCCCAGCCCCACTCGTCGAGCAGGTCCGCGACCTCGCTAGACAGCGACGGCACCAAGCCCAGGTCGGCGATCCGGGCGGGCTCGAGGCGCCGCCCAGGAGGCTCAAAACCGGATCCGGGACGGTGGCGACCAACGCCTGTCGAAGCGCCCTGTGGCGGCGCCCCAAAGGCACTCGAATCGGGTTTCGGACTCATGCCTACGGTTGCGCCTGCCATGCGGTCTCCAGCATCCGCACGATGTTGCCCCCGGCCACCATCAGGATGTCCTGGTCGGAGTAGCCGTGCCGCACCAGCCAGCGCACGATGTTTTGCAGGGCTTCGGCCGGGCTCTCCAGACCATCTACCCAAGGGACCGGCTCGATTGGTTCCGGGGGCGGGGAAAGCTGTTGTCCGAAACGCTCCCCCATCACCCGGTGCAGCCCGACGTGGTCCCCGAACAGGGTGTCGGGGCCGAAGGCGACGTGCTCGATCCCCACCAGCTCGCAGCAGTACTCGAAGTGAGCCATGTAGGTGTCTATGGAGTGCCGTCGGCTCTGCCGGGTGAGCGTCGTGTGAGGCGCCGCCTCGATCCCGATCACCCCTCCAGAGGCGGCGCAGGCCATGATGACGTCGTCCGGCTTCATCCGCGAGGTGGGCCACAGCGATCGCGCCCCGGCATGCGAGATGGAAACAGGGGCGGCGCTGGCCTGGATCGTCTCCAGGGTGGTTCGGTCCCCCGCGTGAGAGCAATCGATGAGGATCCCCAGCTGATTCATGCGCCTCACCGCCCGCCGTCCGAAGGCCGTCAACCCCGCATCCGCTCGTTCCGCCAGCCCGCTGCCCAGCAGGTTCGCCTCACTGTAGGTGACGCCAATGGACCGGACTCCGAAGCCGTAGAGGATGTCGAGCCGGTCCAGCTCGTTTTCAATTGGGGCGGCAGATTCGAGGGCCAGGACCAGGCCCAGCTGACCGCGCTCACGAGCCAGCGCGAAGTCGGAAACACGATGGACGATCGTCACATAGGCCTGGTGAGCGATGTCGCAGAGGCGCATTCCCAGGTCCACTATGGTGTCATCCCACTTCCAGCCCGCCAACGAGGTGATCTGCCCCTCGCCGTCGGCAAGATTGTCGAAGACGGCGTCCAAACCGGATAGGCTGAGACCGCGGTAGCCCGTGAAGTCCCGACCGTGGCGGCGGTACTCGAAAAGCTGGTCAATGTCGTTGGGTAGCACCGAAGGGTGGTCATGGATAGAGATGATCGGGCCCTCCTGCAGCAGCCGTTGCACCCGCTCCTCCTCGGCGGGGGCCGTCGCGACGGCCACGGACGCCACCCGGTCCACCTCAGCCGCTAGGTCGAAAACCCGGTAGTCCTCGCCCGGCACCAGATACTGATATGAGGAATAGCCCGTGTAGGCCGACGCCTTAGGAGCCCGGCCCGGGCCCTTGGGGCGACCCTCGCTCATACCAACATCACCTTAATCGCGCGGCGCTCAGACATCGCCTGGTAGGCCAGGGCCACCTCCTCCAGTGGGAGCGTCATGTCGAAGACGGCGCCCGCGTCGTAGCTGCCCGCCAGCACTCGTGCGAGGAGCTCGGGCAGGTAGTGGCGTACCGGCGCGATCCCGACGTGGATTCGCAGGTGGTGCAGGAAAACCTCGAACAGGGGCAGGTTGGGCATTGTGTGAGGGACGCCCACCGCGCCTATCGTCCCACCTTCGCGAGCCATTCCGAGGGCCATCTGCCAGGACTCCGGGGTGCCGACGGCTTCCACCACATGGCGAGCCCCGAGACCACCGGTCAACTCGCGCACCGTGGCAACTCCCGCCTCACCCCGTTGGGCGACCACCTCGGTGGCGCCGAAAGACCTGCCGATCGTGGCGCGGGACTCGTTCCTACTCATCAGGATCACGCGCTCAGCTCCCAACACCGCGCGCGCTCCCAGCACCGCGCAGAGCCCGACGGCGCCGTCCCCGATCACCACAACAGTTGAGCCTTCACCAGCCTCCGCCAGGACCGCGCCATGCAGGCCGGTCGCGGCCACGTCGGTGAGCGCCAGAAGCGCCGGTAGCCGGGACTCGTCGAGGGCGGCGGGGCCTCCGGGCACAGGGACCAAGGTGCCGTCGGCCTGAGGCACGCGGACCGCCTCGCCCTGACCTCCGTCGGTTCCCGGGGCCCCGAAGGTTCCCCCGTTAGCGCAGGAGGTCTGGAGCCCGTCCAGGCAGGCGGGGCAGGTGTTGTCACTCCACTGAAATGGCGCCACCACCAAGTCGCCTCTGGCCACCGAGCGCACGTCTCCTCCCACCTCCTCCACCACTCCCACAAACTCGTGCCCCAGGCGCGCCGGAACAGCGCGTTGAATCACGCCCCGGTACGCCCAGAGGTCTGAGCCACAGACGCAGGACCGCAGCACGCGCACAATGGCGTCCGTCGGTTCCGCGATGCTGGGGTCGGCAACGTCCTCCACTGTCACGTGCCCCGCGCCGCGGTAGATGGCAGCTCGCATCAGGCTTCTCCTATCTCGGGATCGGCGGCGAAAGCGGAGGCCCTGGTGGGCACGGCCAGAACCCGCTCGACCAGGGCGGCAGCGGCCAACAACTTCGCGTCTGATCCCCACGGCGCCACCAATTGGAGGCCGATCGGCATTCCGTCGGAACTCCAACCACAGGGCACCACCAGCGCCGGAACCCCAGCCACGTTGAAAACTCCCGTGTACATTCCCTCCTGCTCCCCCTGCTCGGTATCCATGGGAGGGGTGGTGGCAGGCGCCACGAATGGCACGGTTGGGGTGAGCAGCAAGTCCACCGACTCCATCTCCTTGGTCCAAAGCGCAAGGAGATGGTCGCGCTCGGCCAGAGCCCGCCGATGATCCTCGGCCGAGGCCGGCTCCGCTGAGCGCAGCAGCCGCAGGGTCTCCTTGCCGAAGTGATCGGGATCAGAGCGCACACGATCTCCATGAACCTGCCAGACCTCGTACCTGAAGATGGGATCGAAGAGAGCGGCTAACCCCCGCAGCCCAGCGCACTCCAGAGCGGTCACCGTCCAGCCAGCCGTGCGCATCCGTGCCAGGGCCGCCTGCACTGCCGCACGCACTTCCGGCTCCAGCGCAGGTTCGTCCAGGTGGCCGGGGACAAACCCGACCCGCAGCGGCCCCGGCGTCGTGACGGGAGAGTAATCCGCCAGGACCGCGAACACTCGGGCGGCGGTCGCCACGTCGGCGGCGATGATCCCAACCTCATCCAGCGATGGCGCCAGCGCATGAACCCCGTCCTGGCTGATGGCTCCATGGGAAGGCTTGAGGCCCACCACCCCACAGTAGGCTGCGGGGATCCGCACCGACCCTCCGGTGTCGGTTCCCAATGCAGCTGGACAAACCCCGGCTCCGACAAGGGCGGCCGATCCGCCGCTGGACCCGCCCGCCGTGCGGCGCGGGTCGAAGGGGTTGAGAGTCTCCGGGAGCTTGGGGTGAAGTGCCCCGGCGGCATACTCCAACATCGCACTGGTGCAGAAGACATCGGCGGCGGCATCCCGGAGCTGGGAGATCGCCCGAGCGTCCTGGGTTGAGGGAGCGCCCGTCATCGCGATTGGGTTGCCATTGCCCTGGGGCAGACCCGCCACTGCGAAGATGTCCTTGACCGCGACCGGCATCCCCAGCAGGGGGCCCGTCGCCGCCCGCTGGGGAGCCGAGATAAGTTGGACGATGGCGTTCAGGCTCCGCCCGACTCGCTCCGCCCTCTCCAGGGTCGCCAGCAGCTCCAAGTTCGGCACCTCGCAGGTGCGCTCCCCCCGCTCGATGGCGTGGATTATCGCCGCCGTGTGATGGGTGAGCGGGCCACGAAGCTCGGCCAGCTGGCTGTCCACCTCGGTCTTGCGATGGCGCACGACCAAGTCTCGGTATATGCCACTGTGGCTCTTGCCGCTGCGGCGATTGAATTCCCCCAGGCGCGCCAGCGAGCCCTCGAGGTCGTCGGGCTCGAAGCCATCGAATCCCTCGGGCCTGACCGGGGACTGGGCCAGGACCTCGCGGGCGACGGCCAGCATCAGAGGGCGCCACCGCTTTTGCTCCAGAGAATCCGCGATGGAGAGATCGGATACCGCCCCCGCAAACAGCATCGACCCGTAGGCTTCCTTCCCCCAGAGGTACCCCATGATGTTCTCTGTCGCGCGCGCATAGGGCAGCGCCGCCACCAGCTCGCGCAGCCGGGCGGTAATACCCCGGCCGGGCAGCTCTCCCACCATGAAGGTGCCGATATTGCCCTGCATGATCCGACCCGGTCCCATCAGGTCAGCTCCGAAGTTCACGAAGCTGAGGATCACCCGCTCCTGGCCCACCGCTGCGGCCAAAACGTCGCCGTTGAGCCCGTTCTGAAAGCTGGCGACATAACCATCTTCCTCGAGGCGGCCGCGCAGGAGCTCGGCTGCCGAGCCAGTGTGCTGACTCTTCACCGCCACCGCGGTGGCGCCAAGCCGAGGGGGCAGGCCCTGGGGGGTCACCGCCGACGCCCGCACCCGAAAGTTGGCCACCGGCCCCTCGATGACCAGCCCGTCTCGATTGATTGCCTCCACGTGGGCCTCGTCGGCATCACAGAAGAGAACGTCATGGCCGGCGCGGATCATGTGCGCGCCGATCGTGCCCCCGATGGCTCCCGCTCCGATTATGGTCAGCCGCATAGGTCTCCAGATTGGATTCGCTTGGCGCATCTACCGGCCCTGAGGCCGACCCGGGGTCCAGGGGGACGCCTGCCGGCGCCCCCCTGGCGATCAGGTCACCCGCTGAACGAGTAATCCTGGGGATAGATGATGTTGTACACATCCTGAGGCACAAAGCCCTTCAGATTGCTCTTGTACATCGTCAACTGGTAGGGGCTGTTGGGCAAGAAGATCCCCGGCAGCTGGCGCGCTAGGAAGTCCTGGTAGGTGGCCAGAGCGGTGTGCTCAGCGGCTGCGGTGGGGGCGGTGTGCGTAGCGGCGATGTTGGCGTCGTTGGTCGGATTGGAATAGTCACCGACGTTACTGCCCGCGCCACTTTGGAAGATCTCTCCCCCGGTTGGGAAGTAGTCGGGCGAGTAGCTCCAGCCCCCGATCCAGTTGGCTATCTCCCAGGCATTGCAGGGAGTGGTGTAGGTGCAGCCATTGTCCATGGTCCCGATCACAGTGGCGAACGGCTCCGTCTTGATCGTGAGACCGATCCCAGCCACCGATTTGAGCGTGGACTGGTAGGCCTCCATCTCGTTGGTTGCGACCTGGTTGCCCGAAGCGAGGATCATGGAGAAGCTCGCCTGCTGGTTCTTCTGCACCCCAGCGCCGCATTGCCCGGACCCGGTTCCGGGGTTGGCGCAGAAGCTGGTGCCGCCGGCATTCACGGTCCACCCGTTGTCCTTCAGGAGCGCGACAGCCTTGGTCGGATCGTAGGGATAGACCTGCCCATTGGCCTCGAGGGAACTCTCATCGGGGTTGTTGGGTGGGTAGGTCGGCACCGGCCCGTTGTCGACCGTGCCGATGCCCTGATTGAAGTCCTTGATCCACTGCGCCTGGTTGACCAGGGATTGAAGCGTCTGGCGGAAGTAGAGTTGGCGGAAAACGGGACCCACCGTGGGGCTGGTGAAGTTCAGCCCCATGTAGGTGAAGCCGAACAGGTACCAGGGGTTGTAGCTGTAACCCTGACTCTTTTCCAGGGAGGCCTTCTGGGCCAGGTCCTGAACCGGGATGTAGCCGATCGAGAGGCTGCCGCTGCGGAGAGCGTTGAATTCCGCGGTGTCGGTCGTGAAAGGCAGCTCTTCGAAGGCGGAAATCGAGGGCTTGGGTGTTCCTGAGTAGGCCTTGTTGGGGACGAACTTGGCAAACCCCTCGGTCGTGAACTGGGCCAGTTTGAACGGGCCGTCGACCACCTTCCACAGGGGGTTGGTTGCATAGGTGCTGAGGTTGGACGCCTGGTCGTTGATGAAGGCGGCCACCCCGAGTGCGCCGCCAGCGGCGGTGCCGGGGTCGGCCGGCAGGTAGGAGTTGGCGGGAAGTCCGGCGGAGGCGGGCGCGGCAACCCGCGCCTCGGCTGCCGCGTCGTAGGTGCCCACCGGACCGGAGGCGGACAGTCTATCCCACGCCGCTTGGGGCAGTGGGTATATCTGGCTCAACTCGTTGTAAAGGACCCAGGTCGGGTTGTACGAAGAGTTGAACTTGATGGTGAGGGTGTAGGTCCCTGTCTGAGCGTAGCTCACCACATTCTCGGGGAATCCGCCAGGCACCGAGGCAAACCAACCCGGTCCAGGATTGCTGCTGCTCCCCACGGCCGGGGCGCTGGGGTCGGTGACAGCACTGAGCAGATTCAGCCACAAGATCACGTCGCGGGCGGTTATCGGCTGTCCGTTCGACCAGTACCAATGCTTCAACGTAATCGTGGCCAGCGAATTGTTCTCGGAGAATACCGGGGGGTTGGCGACGCTGAGAGTCTTGTTGAACACCGGCTCCCCCTTGTCACCGAACCAGTACAGGGGCAGGTACAGGAAGTTGGAGAACTGGTACAAGTTGGCGTTCGACTCGTGCGCCGCACTCATCAGTGGCGAGATGTAGGTGGGAGGGGTCGCCGCTGCCTCCGCGAACGTCACCGTGCTCGCCCGGCTGGGCTTGGTGGGAGCGGTGGCGCTCGAGCAGGCCGCCATGAAGATGGTGACGGCTCCACCCACCGCCACCAGGCGCCAGAAGCTGAAGTTTCGCAGGGACGACATATGTTTGGCCTCTCCTCTTCTAATCGCTCGCCGCGGGTAAGCCACGAAGCCACGAATATTAGCCCATCTGCCCGTCTTGATGCTCATTGGGAGCCAGGAGCCTCGCGCGACCCGAACTTTGGAAGGCCGGGAGTGCGAATGACCAGCGCCTGGGCAGTCATAGGCGAGACCAGAGGGGAGCGGCTGAGAAGAAAACACCCGTTCCCCTTTTCAGCCCTCCCCAACCACTCGTGGGTGGCGCCGCGGCTGGGGCAGGACAGCAAAGAGAGCCACTGGCCCCGGACTGGGCTGAAGGGCGCCCGGGTCAGTCGCTGACCCCTACATCGACCAGCTACTCTCCTCCGTCGACAGAGCCAGGTCCAGGGGAGCCGGGCCCTCCACCATTGGGAGCGGCGCCGGGAACCGATCGCTTCATCGGCCCGGACGTCAGGGCGGCCACCAGCGAGAGCGCCATCCAGCCGGCCGCGTAGGCGAATCCGATGGTCGGAGAAGCCAGGGCGTAGAGGATCCCGACCACGGCCGATGAGGTCAGGTCGCCCACCGCCTGGGTCGCCCCCAGCACCCCGTAGCC
>JAKAWF010000572.1 GCA_021817025.1 bacterium | reverse complement strand
CCAAGGGCGTCCGAGCACTGCCCAGACCGCGCCCATGGGGATTCCCTGCGCTCCGGGCCCAGGTGCGCTCCACACCTGGCAGCCGCCGCCGACCGCTCTGGGAATCGGGCAGGGTCGCGGCGGAAGCGTGGCTGGCTGGCCGGGCGCGGCCTCGCCGCTGGCGAGGAGGCCCAAGTCGGCGCCAACCCGGTCGATAGCCGTCGGCGCCTCTCGGCCGTGAGCCTTCAGCATGGGCGCCACCGGCACCGGGATGCGGCTGGCCCCGCAGAGGACCAGCGCCGCGGCCGCCTCCAGCAAATCGATGTCGATGGAGGCGGACCCAAGCGTCCCGACGGTGGCCTCCGCCAGCTGGCGCCAGGTCAGCCGGGAGAGGCTTCCGGCGGGCGGCCGCCGGGCGGACTGGAGTGCCCTGACCACAGCCTCCTCCCCCATGATCCCCTATGACCAGTCTCTCCCGTAGACTCCCACTCACCCCTCACCGACGGAGGCCGAGGTCCGGTCACCAGGCGCATCGGTCTCACCCGAACAGCCGTACGCTGGCCTCCCCGTCCGGTCCGTAGCAGACGGACTGACCCAACACGGGGAGATACCAGCCGACGCGAGCTCGAATGGGTCAGCGCCCGCCGCACAACAGTCGCGCTCAGGCCTTCAAGACGGTCAGGCCCGGAAGACCGTCGAAGTCGTCGTCCTGGGTCGCCACCGCCGCGTCATGAGCGAGTGCGGTCGCCGCGATGAGCGTGTCCAAGACGCGCGGGTTGCGCCCCGCCATCCGCAGCTGGGCGACGAGCCGGGCGAACTGATCCGCAACCTGATCATCGACCGGGAGGGGCCGGTGGTCCCGGGTCGCAACCTCCAGGGTGGCCAGCCGAGTCGCCCTAATGCTCGGGTCGCCAGCCATCAGGACCCCCAGCCGGAGCTCCGCCACTGTGATCACAGAGATGGCAGTGGCAGCCTGGTCGGGGAGCGGTCCCAGGGGCCTCCCGGTCTCCCGAGCAATGAAGACCGATGTGTCGAGGACGATGTTCACAGGCTGGCCACGCGATCCGGGACCAGGCGATCCAACTCCGCAGTCAACCCGGCGTCTGCCGCAGCCGCCTGGATCCGGGCCCACACCTGTTGAGCCGGCACCCAAGCCAGGCGGCGCTCGAACGGTACCAGAGTTGCCACGGGGCGGCGGTCAACCGTTACCACGATGCTCTCTCCGGCCTCTACCCGGCGGAGGATGGCTGAGGTCGTGGCGCGCAGCTCTCGAAGCGGAACTTGAGTCACGGCCGTAGTATATCAGCTACGCGCCCCTGTGATCGATGGCTTCCGATGGTGCCCGCCCCCTTGCTGACCGGCCCTGACGGGGGGGCGACCATCGATCTGAGGGGAGGCCCGCGCATTCAGCCCGCCCAAGTCAGCTCGTCGGGCTTCTTGGGCCGCGGCCGGCCGTCCCGAAGAAGAGGAGGTGAAGGTTGGAACGGCGGGCCGGGAACTCCCCATGCCCCTTCCGGTGGTGGTGCGACCCTGCCCCTCGATCAAGGCGGAGAGGGGCTGGTGTGAAGCATCGCAACGCTGCGGCTCGGCGCTGCCGAGACCGGACCAATGGGGCTTCCCTGCGGGCCAGGGCCGAGGTGCGCTCCCGGCCCGGCAGCCGTCCTTCGCCGCTGTGGGGATCGGGCAGGGTCACGGCTGCAGCGTGGCCGGCTGGCCAGGTGCGGCCTCGCCGCCGGCGAGGAGTTCCAAGCTGGCTCCGGCCCGGTCGATGGCCGTGAGAACCTCGGGCCCGTGAGCCCTGAGCAGGGGCGCCAGCGGCGCGTTGGGCTCTTACGGCATGAGAGCGGGCGCTACGACCTTGCCCGGCGCCGGCGGTTGCCCGTAGAGCGCGACGTTCACCAGGAACTGCGATTTGGGAGGCGAGCGGAATCCCTGGAGGAATGTGCCGGCGCCCAAGCTGTCCCGCACTTCGGCGGCCATAGTGGCCCTCGGCGACCTTGTGCGCGCGAGGCCAGCCTGTTGCCGGAACTCAATGGTCACCGCACCAGTGGGAAAGTCCACGACTTGGAGCGGATCGGCCGACCTTGAGTCAAGACGGCAGACTGACATTACTGCGGGCTCACCGAGCCGTCGATTGCCCCCCCGCTGCAGGTCGATTTCGAAGGCGACTGCGGGAGGCGTCGAGTAGCTGTCCGCCAGCACCGCGACCAACTCGTGCCTTCGAATGTTGCCCAGGAGCAGTTGTTCGGCCAAGCGTTCGTGGGCCGTCCAGGCGTTGCCGAAGCGCGCGACGGGGTCGCTCTGCTCGCGGTCCGCCACAAAGCAGGCGAAGGTGGCGCGGAGGCCGCACACTTGCCTCAACACTTCCCGGTAGAACGGAAGGGAGTCGCGGGTGAGATCCGTGAAGTGGATCTCGCGATACCAGTGTTGCTTGTCTCGGACGGCAAGGATGGCCCTCGTGAGGTCGCAAGGCTGGGCCAACTTCAGGCAGCCGACCGCGAAGAAGCGGTCATGCGAGATCGCGCCA
>JAKAWF010000571.1 GCA_021817025.1 bacterium | reverse complement strand
GTAGGCGTCCACCATCGCTGCTAGCGCATCGGGAAGGGGAGGAGCATCGCTGCGCAACGCCCGGATCGCCCGGCGGGTCTCCTCCAGCCCCTCTCCGGCCAGGCGGTGGGCGTGACGCACGCGCGCCAACGCCCCTGATTGGTCGGAGCTGTCAGAGAGGAGGGCGTCGGCCACCTCGAGCTGAATCGAAAGATCCGCCAGGGAGTGCGCCAGAACATCGTGGATCTCACGTGCGATCCTGGTCCGCTCGGCCAATGCGGCGGCTCGCTCCCGGCCGGCGGTGGCCTGCTCCTGCTGGAGGAGTAGTAGGTGGGCTTGCTCCAGCTGCTGACGGCGAAGTCCGAGCGCGACTCCAGCCAGTGTTACGACGACGAACAGCGCCGCATAGAAGACGATGTAGACAGCTGTCGGCAGTTGCCCGAACAGCCCGAATGCGGTGCCACCGTAGATCAGTCCCCCGGCCAGTACCCCGATCCCGCCCAACAAGGGAACGCTGAAGGCAGCCTTCCGGTCGAGAGAGGCCCCCGCGGCAACCAGTGCCGTCCCGGCGAAGTTGGCGGACCAACCGGGGCCATCGACCATGGTCGCCATTCCACTGACGAGAGCGATCGTCAGCATGAGAGCCAGCGGCCAGGCACCGACGTTGGCGGTCGGCGTTTGCCAGGGCCGCTCCCAAAACCAGGCCACCCAGGCCAGGCTGGTCACCACCAACAGCGCGGCCAGCAGAGTGGAGTGGCCCCCCGGCTGCTGGAGAAGGAGCACCTGGGTGATGGTGACCGGCAACACCGATAGGAAGACCGCTGGTCTGATCGCTCCCCAACGCACTCGCCGCACGCGGGCGTCGACCCTCACGGAGCGGGGTATCTGGCCGAGGACGATGCGGGCTGCGTTCACGCGCCCACTGTACTGCCCGGCGTGCGCTCGCGAATCAACCACCCGGGTGGAGACAGGTCCAAAGTTCTCAACCTGAAATCAACCTCCGGGTTGATGACTTTGGGCCGACTGGTCCCGTAGCTTCGGTCCATCCGTGACGCGGGCACCGTCCGGACAGGGACTACCCGCACTGAGGAGGCTCCGCTCTCGTGGCAGATGGGATCGTCGACTTGAGTACCACCGGTGGCTCGGGGCGATTTGGGTCGCCGGTTAGCGGCGGTGCGGCCGCCCACTCGATCGACCTGGTCAAGACCTATGGAAAGGGCGCAGCCGAGGTGGCTGCTCTGGCTGGCGTGACAGTCTCCTTTGAGGCCGCGCGTTTCACGGCGGTCATGGGGCCATCGGGATCAGGCAAGTCCACCCTGATGCACTGCATGGCCGGCCTCGACGCCCCGAACTCGGGACGGACCTACGTAGGTCAGCAGGACCTGGCCGAGCTGGATGACCGGGGGCTTACCCAATTGCGGCGGGACCGCATCGGCTTCGTATTCCAGGCGTTCAACTTGGTCCCTACGCTCACTGCCGCCGAAAACATCACCCTCCCGATGGATCTTGCCCGGCGCCGGGTGGATCGGGACTGGTTCGAGTACCTGGTCGGCGAGCTGGGGATTGCCGCTTGGTTGTCGCAACGACCCTCTGAGCTCTCGGGGGGCCAGCAGCAACGAACCGCGTGCGCTCGGGCTCTGATCAGCCGACCTGCGCTGGTCTTTGCCGACGAGCCGACCGGTAACCTTTACTCTAACGCCTCGGCCGACACACTGGCGTTTCTGCGCCGGTCTGTCTCGGAGCTTGGCCAGACGGTGGTCATGGTGACCCATGATTCGTTCGCGGCCACCTTCGCCGATCGCGTCGTCTTCATGGCTGATGGCCGGTTGGTGGCGGAGCTGGCCAGTCCCACCGCCGACTCGGTGCTGGCGCAGATGAGGCAGTTGCGGCACTGACATGTGGCGAGTCACGGTCAAGGGGCTCCTCGCGCGCAAGCTCCGTCTGGCGCTTACCGCCGTCTCCATCGTCTTGGGCGTCACCTTCATCACTGGCACCCTGGTAATCACGGACACTCTGAACAGCACCCTCTCCTCGTTGTTCGGGAGCGTATACCAGCGCGTTGACTTCCAGGTACAGGCCCCAGGGGTCCTCAACATTCCTGAGTCGGTGTTAGGCAGGGTGCGCGCCGTCCCGGGTGTGGCTGACGCCGCCGGCGAGGTCAGCGGGTATGCGCGCTTCGTGGCCCACGACGGCAAACCGATCAGCACGGGGATCGAGCCCGCGGAGGGGCTGGCCTGGGTTCCGGCCCCGGCGCTCTCTGCCTTCCAGCTGGTGGCCGGCCGTGCGCCGACCAATCCCCACGACGTCGTCATGGATCAGGCGACCGCACAGCGGTACCACTTCGCGGTCGGAGACCCGGTGAGGGTCCTGCTGCCTTCGGGTGAGGAGACCTTCCGGATCAGTGGCATCGCCAGCTTTGTGGGTGCAGGCGATGTGCCCGGAGCGACGTTCGCCTCATTCAGCCTACCCACCGCCCAGAAGCTGTTCGGAGCGGTGGGGCAGCTCTACACGATCGACGTTCTCACCAGGCCCG
>JAKAWF010000067.1 GCA_021817025.1 bacterium | reverse complement strand
GCTCCTCCCACAGCACCACCGAGTCGAAGGTCCACACGTGCGTGAATCCGGCTGCCTCCGCCATCCGGGCCAGCTCCACGGTGCGGCGGGCGGGCGGATCGGTCTGCAGGACCACCCCGAACTCCATGGCTGTCCCCCTCATCCTCTCTTCATCGGGCGTACTGGCACAGGCCCCGCGCGACGAACCGGCCGTCGCCGGCGTGGCCGACGTACTGGCCCCGCTCCAGCACCACCGAGCCCCTCAGCAGCACGGTGTCGACCGCGCCCGTGACCTCCATGCCCTCGTAGCACGAGTAGTCGACCGCCATGTGGTGGGTGCTGGCGGAGATGGTGCTCCTCGGCCTCGGATCGTAGACCACGATGTCCGCGTCGGCACCCGGATCCAGGTTGCCCTTCTGGGGGTAGAGCCCGAACATCTTGGCCGGAGCGGTCGAGGTCACCTCCACCCAGCGGTTGAGTCCGATCCGCCCCGCGGTCACCCCTTGGTAGATGAGGTCCATGCGATGCTCCACCCCGGGCAGGCCGTTGGGGATCTTGGAGAAGTCTCCCCGGCCCCGCTCCTTCTGCTCCTTGAAGCAGAAGGGACAGTGATCCGTCGCCACCACCGCCAGGTCGTCGGTGAGCAGACCGCGCCAGAGGGCGGCCTGGTCGTCCTCTGAGCGCAGGGGGGGGGAGCAGACGAACTTGGCTCCCTCGAAACCCTCGCGGGCGAGGTCAGCCGCGGAGAGGAAGAGGTACTGGGGGCATGTCTCGGCGAACACCGACTGGCCCCGGTCGCGCGCGTCCACGACCTCGGCCAGCGCCTCGGAGGCCGAGAGGTGGACGATGTACAGAGGGGCCCCGGCCACCCGGGCCAGCTCGATCGCCCGGTGGGTCGCCTCGCCCTCCAGGACGGCCGGGCGGGTGGCTCCGTGAAAGCGGGGGGCCACCTCGCCTGCGGCCAGCGCCTGCGCCACCAGCTGATCGATGGCGATGCCGTTCTCCGCATGCATCTGGATCAGGGCGCCGTTGCCGGCCGCCCGCTGCATGGCCTGCAGGATCTGCCCATCCGTGGAGTAGAAAACCCCCGGATAGGCCATGAACATCTTGAAGCTGGTGACCCCCTCCTCCACCAGCTGGTCCATCTCCCGCAACGAGGCCTCGTTGACATCGGACAGGATCATGTGGAAGCCGTAGTCCCCAGCGCACCTCCCCTCGGCCTTGCGATGCCACTCCTCCAGTCCCGCGTGCAGGGAGCCGCCCCGGGGCTGGATGGCGAAGTCGACGATGGTGGTGGTGCCACCCCAGATCCCCGCCCGGGTCCCGCTCTCGAAGGTGTCTGCTGAGAAGGTCCCCCCGAAAGGCATCTCCATGTGGGTGTGGACGTCGACCCCACCTGGAATCACATAGCGGCCGCTGGCGTCCACCACCCTGTCGGCGGTGGCGCCGAACGACCGGCTCAGTTCCGACCCCGAGGCTGCCAGCGCCAGCACCCGCCCGTCCTCGACCAAGACATCGGCGGGTGACGTCGAGCTGGCGCTGACCACGGTTCCGCCCTGCACGATCAGACGCATCGCCAATTACCCCCACTGGAATGGCACAGACGTCGCTGAGGTGTCGAGGCCGGCCCGGCCGGGTTCACCGCCACCTCAGGGGGCCCCGAGCGTCTGATAGGAGTCGGGCCGCCGGTCGCGGTAGAAGGCCCACCGCTGGCGCACCTCATCCAGCAAGCCCATGTCGAGGTCGCGGACCACCACCTCGTCGTTCTGGTCTGATGCCGCCTCGCCCACCAGCGCCCCTTGGGGATCGACGAAATAGGAACTGCCGTAGAAGTCGTCGTCCCCCAGCGGCTCCACCCCGACCCGGTTGATGGCGCCCACAAAGTACTCGTTGGCCACGGCGGCAGCGGGCTGCTCGAGACGCCAGAGATAACCTGAGAGTCCGCGACTGGTGGCCGAGGGATTGAACACGATGCGGGCCCCCGCCAGCCCCAGCGCCCGCCAGCCCTCGGGGAAGTGGCGGTCGTAGCAGATGTAGACCCCGATCCGGCCCACCGCCGTGTCGAAGACCGGATAGCCGAGGTTCCCGGGCCGGAAGTAGAACTTCTCCCAGAACCCTTGGACCTGTGGAATGTGGTGCTTGCGATACTTGCCCAGATAGCGGCCGTCGGCGTCGATCACGGCCGCGGTGTTGTAGTAGACGCCGGGCTGCTCCTCTTCGTAGACCGGCACCACCAGCACCATTTGCGTCTCGCGCGCCAGTGAGCGCATGAGCTCCACGGTGGGCCCATCCGGGACACGCTCGACCAAGCGGTAGTACTGAGGATCCTGGACCTGGCAGAAATATGGGCCCGCGAAGAGTTCCTGGAAGCAGAGGACCTTCGCTCCCTGGGCCGCCGCCTGCCGGGCCATCGCGACGTTGGCGGCCACCATGGACTCCGCGCTCCCGGTCCAACGGCTCTGGACTAGAGCCGCTCTGACCACGTCTGGCATGATGCCACCCCTCCTGAAACAGCCATCTTTGCTCGCCTCGAGTTTCCTGCTCCCGCCCCGACACCGTCAAGGGCCAAGCCTGGGCGCCGCCGCCCCGGCCCGTCCTCCCGCCGGTCACTCCCCGGCATAGCGGTCGGTCACATCCAGCGCCTGGTCCAGCCGGTCAAGGCCGTCAGCCAGCTCCGCGGCGGAGATGACCAGCGGCGGGACCACGTGAATGCGGTTGAAGTGCACGAAGGGCCACAGCCCACGCTCCTTGCACGCCTGCGCCAGCTCCGCCATCGGCTGATTGGCACTGCCCGTGGCGTTGAATGGCACCAGCATCTCCCGACTGGCCCGGCTGCGCACCAGCTCCACGGCCCACATCAGCCCCATGCCCCGCACCTCACCCACGCTGGGATGGCGCTCTTGCAAGGCTCTGAGGCGGGGCCCGCACACCTGCTCCCCCAGCTGACGGACGTGGTCCAGGATGTGGTCACGCTCGAAGACCTCGATGCTGGCAACCCCGGCCGCGCAAGCCAGCGGGTGTCCGGAATAGGTGAGCCCTCCCGGGTACGGGCGGTCTGAGAACGTCTCCGCGACCTTCCTCGAGATCACCACCCCACCGAGGGGAACGTAGCCGGAGTTGACGCCCTTGGCAAAGGTGATCAGATCCGGCGTGACGTCCCAGGCTTGGACCGCGAACCACTCCCCCATGCGGCCGAAGCCGGCCATGACCTCATCGCAGATCATCAGGATCCCGAACTCGTCGCAGAGCGCCCGCACTCCGGCCAGGTAGCCGGGCGGAGGCACCAACACGCCATTGGTCCCCACCACCGTCTCCAGCAGCACCGCAGCCACCGTGGCGGGGCCCTCCAACTCGATCACCTGGCGCAGGTGGGCGAGCGCCCGCTCGCTCTCCTCAGCCTCGGTGGTCGCGAAGAAAGCCGACCGGTAGAGATAGGGGCCCATGAAGTGGACGACCCCGGGGACACCCGGTTCAGCGCCCCAGCGGCGAGGGTCACCGGTCATGGTGATCGAGGCCGCGGTCGCCCCGTGGTACGACCGGTAGGCACTCAGAACCTTGAGCCGGCCGGTGTGCAGGCGAGCCATCCGCAGCGCGTGCTCGTTGGCCTCGGTGCCACCGTTGGTGAACAACACCATGTCCAGGTCACCGGGAGCCCGCTCGGCGATGAGTCGGGCCAGCTCCCCCCTGGCCTCGTTGGCGAACGCGGGGGCGACCGTGCAGAGCCGGTCGGCCTGCTCCCGGATGGCCGCCACCAGCGCCGGATGCTGGTGGCCCAGGTTGGTGAAGACCAGCTGGGATGAGAAGTCCAGGTACCGCCGCCCCTCGCTATCCCAGAACCAGCTCCCCTCGCCACCCGCCACGGCCGCCGGCGCCGGCCGGTTCAGAGCCGACCAGGAGTGGAAGACATGGGCACGGTCGTTCTCGAGGATCTGGTCCGTGCGGGGTTTGGTCACCGTCGTGCCATCTCTCATCTGGTTTGCGGGAATCCGAGGTCGACCTGGCTGGTGCGGGGCTCCGGCCAGCGACTGGTCACGACCTTGGTGCGGGTGTAGAAGCTGACGCCGGCGGGGCCATAGATGGCAGCCGCTCCGAACAGCGACGCCTTCCAGCCCCCGAAGGAGTAGTAGCCCACCGGCACCGGGATGGGCACGTTGACCCCGACCATCCCCACCTGCACCTCCCGCTGGTAGCGGCGGGCGAGCCCGCCATCGCGGGTGAAGATGGCGGTGCCGTTGCCGTACTGGCTGCCGTTCACCAGTTCCAAGGCTTCCTCGAATGTTCCCACCCGCACCACCCCCAGCACGGGGCCAAAGATCTCCTCCTGGTAGACCCGCATCTCGGGGCGCACGTTGTCGAGCAGGGACACCCCCAGGAAGAAGCCATCCCCCGAGAAACCCCGCTGGCGGCCATCGACCACCACGGTCGCCCCCTCGGCACGGCCGATGTCGATGTAGCCGGCGACCCGGTCGCGGTGCTCACGGGTGACCAGAGGGCCCATCTCGGAGTTGGGATCATTGCCAGGGCCGATCCGCAAGCTGCCGATACGTTCCCGGATCCCCTCCACCAAGGGGTCGGCGGCGGCGCCCACCGCGACCACCAAGGCGATCGCCATGCAGCGTTCCCCCGCCGATCCGTAGGCGGCCGACACGGCCGCGTCGGCCGCCAGGGCGAGATCCGCGTCCGGCAGGACGACCATGTGGTTCTTGGCCCCGCCGAGCGCCTGCACCCGCTTGTCGTGGAGAGCCGCCTGCTGGTAGATGTGACGCGCCACCGGAGTCGAGCCGACAAAGCTGACAGCGTCGATGCCGGGGTGCTCCAGAATCCGATCCACCGCCACTCGGTCGCCGTGGAGCACGTTCAGCACGCCCCCCGGCAGGCCGGCCTCGGCGAACAGCTCGGCCAGCCGCAACGACGGGCTGGGATCCTTCTCGCTGGGCTTGAGCACGAAGGTGTTACCGCAGGCCACCGCCCCCGCCACCATCCAGAGCGGAACCATGACCGGGAAGTTGAAGGGCGTGATCCCCGCCACCACCCCGAGCGGTTGGCGGAGTTCATGAACGTCCACCCCTCCGGAGGCGTCGAGGGTGTGCCCCCCCTTGAGCAGATGGCCCAAACCGCAGGCGAACTCGACGTTCTCGATGGCGCGGGCCACCTCCCCCAGGGCGTCGGAGCGAACCTTGCCATGCTCTCTGGTGACCAGTTCGGCCAGTTCCTCCCGGTGAGTGTGCAGAAGGTGACGGAAGGCGAAGAGGATCTCCGTTCGCTGGGAGAGGCTCGTCCCGCCCCACCCCGGCTGCGCTGAGCGCGCGGCGGCCACGGCCAGGTCCACCTCGCCGGCGTCCGCGAAGGGGACCGCCGCCACCGGGGTGCCCAGAGCCGGGTTGAAGACCAGGCCGCGGCGATCGGAGCTGCCCCCACGCCGCTCACCCGCGATGAAGTGGGGTATCAGCGGCAACCCATCAGGAGTCGGGCCCACCTCCGCGTGGGCAGAACCGGTCGCACTGAGAACCTGACTCACGGCTGGTCACCTCCAAAGCCATCGCTGAGCCGCGCCAACAGTGCCGAGGGGCACCCTCCAGCTGCGGGAAGCAACCTTAATCGTGGCACTCGGGCGGCCCTCTGTCAATGTGCACCTTGTAGCGTGCGGACCCGTGGCGATTACATGGTGTAATGTCCGAGCGCCCCTGGATCAGCCGCTCGGAGCCGGTGGGGCCGCAGCCCCTCCGGACCGGACTGGACCGCCAAGACGATGCGCGCTGGAAGTGTCGCGCTGGAGATCTGCAGACCATGTGGTTGCCACCGTTGACCGACATCCTGGCGCTGCCGGAGCTCTCCTCTGGCGAGCCAGAGGTGGCCGCCGGGCACGCCGGACTCAGCAACCAGGTGCGCTGGGTCCACGTCAGTGAGCTCGGTGACATCGCCCATCTGCTCAGCGGAGGCGAGCTCCTGCTGACCACCGGGATCGCCCTGGAGACCAGCCCCCAGTCCCTGGCCGGCTACGTGGAGAGCCTGGCCGCAGCGGGTGTGGCGGCCCTGGTGGTGGAGGCCGGCAGGAGATTCGACCGTGTGCCCACCGCCATGGCAGAGGCGGCAGACCGGCTGGGACTCCCCGTCATCCTGCTCCGGCGTGAGGTCAAGTTCGTCCGGGTCACGGAGGAGGCCCACAGCTTCATCATCGACTCCCAGCTCAGTGAGCTCCGGGCCAGCCAGGAGATCCATGGGACGTTCACCGAGATGGCCATCGAAGGTGCCTCCACGAGTGACATCGTCAGGCAGGCCGCCCTCATGGCCCACCGCCCGGTGCTGCTCTCCAGCCGGGGCCGCCAGGTTCTCGCCTTCGAGACCGGCGACCTGGAGGCGGCTCTGGTTCTGAGCAGATGGGGAGAGGTCTCCGGAGGCATTCCGGTCTCCGGCAGGACCAGGTTCCTGCCCGGCGAGCCCGGCTGGTTGGTCACTTCGGTGGGCGCCCGAGGTGAGACGTGGGCGCTGCTCGCGATGATGGAGCGGCAGGGCCAGCCGCCCAACCGCGCCTACAGCATCCTGGACCGGGCGGCGGTCGGTCTGGCCCTGAACCACCTGGTGGACCGCGACCGGGAGACGCTCGAGATGCAGGCGCAGCGATCCTTTCTGAGCGACCTGCTCACGGGCGGGCAGACGGCGGCGATCCTGCAGACTCGGGCGGAGGCGCTGGGCCTCGGAGCCGAGAGCCAGGAGTTCATCGCCGGCTACGTCCGCCTCGCCCAGCTCACCGAGGATCGCGCCAACCTCCCCGGGGAGGCCGACACCCGCGATCTGGCCCAGCGCGTCAGCGGCGCGGCCCGAGAGGCCGGGGTGCGCTGCCTGGTGGCGCCCCTCGCGTCGGGCATGGTCGGGGTGCTCGCCGGCATCCCTGCGCCCGGGGATGCCCAGGCCAGATTGACGAGGTTGGCGGGAGCGATCCATCGGTCGGTCACCTCCGATGGCGCCCCCCGCGTCCTGATCACCGTCGGCTCCGCCGTCAACTCCCTGCACGAGGTGCGCCGGTCGCTGAGAGAGGCTGAGCAGGTGATGGAGTCGCTGCGCGATCCCGCTCCCAAGCCCTTCTATCAGCTGCCTGATGTCAGGCTGCGCGGGCTCCTCCACCTGCTGCGCGACGATGCCCGTGTCGAGATGTTCTGCGAGCGCGAGCTGGGGCCGCTGCTGGCGGCGGACAGGCGCTCCAAGGGGGAGCTCGTGCAGGCTCTCCAGGCCTTCCTGAGTCAGGCCGGCAACAAGGCCAGCGCGGCCGCCCTGCTGGGGCTGAGCCGACCGACTCTCTACCAGCGCCTGGCCCGCATCGAGAGCATCCTGGGAGTGGACCTCGACTCCGTGGACTCCCGGCTGTCACTCCAGGTCGCCATGATGGCAAGGGCTGAGGCCCGGCGAGGGCTCTGACCCGGCCGGCGGCACTGTCCGCGGCGAGGGCCGGGCAGCGCTGGGACGCCGGGGCAGGCGCGACCCGCGATGGACCCGCGGCCGGGGGCCCGGCAACTTCCGCCAAGTCCTGATGCCGGCCGGCCCCTACAATCCCTGCGTGGCTGAGTTGGCGCGGCCGAACGGCTCCCCGGAGGTGCGGGCCTCCGACGGCGACCGGGAGGCCGTCGTCGACGAGTTGCGCCAGCACCACGCCGAGGGTCGGCTGACTCTGGAGGAGCTGGAGGAACGGGTGGGCACGGCGTACCGGGCTCGGACCGTCGGGGAGCTGGCTCCGGTCCTCCGCGACCTCCCGCAGCCACCTCCCCCTCCCCCTCCGCCTCCCACCCTCGGCCAGCGGCTGCGCCCCGGCCTGGGATACGGGATCAGCGCCGTGGTGCTGTCCGCGCTGATCGCCGCCGGGGTCGCTGGCGGTGGCTTCGGGCACTGGCACTTCTTCTTGTTGCCTGTGCTCTTCATTGGCCTCTTCGGGATGAGGCGCCGCCGCGGTCGCTGGGGCGGTCCCCGGGGCGGGCGCGGCGGCGGGCTGGGCCGTCGCTTCGGCGGTGGCTGGGACGGCTGAGCCACCGTTCTCGCTCAGACTTGCCACTCCCGCTTTCCTGATCGGTAGTCCCGCCCCCGGCGGCGCCCTTCGGACGGCCTCGCCGGCGCGGGCTGGAAACGGTTGCCGACACCCTGACACCGGCGCCCCGGCCGGGACCGGCCGGTGGGTCAGACGGTCCCGGCGGTGCCGACTTGGGCGTTGAACTCCAGGATCAGTTCGTCCCACTCCGCCAACTGCTCCGTCAGCCCGGCCCAGAACGCCTGGCGGCGCCGGACCTCAAAGGCCTCCAGCGAGACCCCCTGCTGTTCGACCCACGTGAAGTATCCAAGGTTGAAGATCCGGGTCCGGTCCTGGTGCCGCAACTCGAGCAGCTCGGAGTGACCGGCCTCCTGCAGGTCCTGGCTGAGCGCCGCCGTCGCGGCTGGTTCGTTCAAGCCCTGGGGGAAATCACGCCGGACCCGCTCGGCGCGCTGGCTGGAGTACATCGCCGCCCCGTCGGTGGCCACGGTCAGCACGACGTCGTCTGGTCCGAGCTCAAAGTGGCGGGCCACCGCCACCGCGGCCACCACGTTGGCCAGCCCGGACAGACCGACATGGGCCAGCTCCGCCAGCAGCGACCGCTCCAGTCCCGGGCTCCCCTGCAGAGCCCTCAGCCCTTCCCCCGTGTGAAAGACCGCATCCAGCCGGTCCGTGCTCCGGTCCGACACCGCCACCACCACGTCCGTGTTCATGACGTTGTGGATGAGGGGAATGTGCTTGTCACCGATGCCCTGGATGTTGTGTTCCCCGAAGCCGTTGCGCAACATGGTGGCGCACTCCAGCGGTTCCGCGGCCACGATCCGGGTGCCGTACCGCCGCTTCAAGTGGTCGCCGGCGCCGAGCGTGCCCGCCGAGCCGGTGGTCGCCACGAAGGCGAAGGGTTGTAGCCGGGGTCGCCGAACGCGCAGGTGCTCGACCAGCCGCTCCAGCGCCTGCCCGGTGCAGAGGCGGTGGACCAGATGGTTGGGGTACTCGGCAAACTGGTTGAGGATCACGTTGCGGTCGTCGTCCGCCAGCACCCGGCAGCGCTCGTAGATCTCGCGCACATTGCTCTCGCCGCCCGGCGTGGTGATGACATCGGCCGGGTCGGCGACCCACTGTCGAAGCCACGCGAAACGCTCCGTGCTCATGTCCTCGGGGAGCACGGCAACGCCGCGGCATCCCAGGATCCGGGAGATCGCCACCCCGCCGCGGCAGTAGTTCCCGGTCGACGGCCAGACCGCCCGCTGCCCCGTGGGGTCGAAGGCGCCGCTGACCAGACGTGGAGCCAAACAGGCGTACGCGGCCAGCACCTTGTGGGCGCCGATCATGGGGAAGCGGTCACCCAGGGCGACCACGATGGTCGCGGGGACCCCGGTCAGGGCGGGCGGGAGGACCAGGTGGTCGGGGACTGGGACCAGGCTGCGCCGGTCGCCCCCGTTGTACCAGTGAACCCGGAAGAGGTTGCGCGGGTCGGGGGCGTCGGGGTCGATGCCGGCCAGGCCAGCCCGCAGCTCACCGTCGATGCGGCTGGGGTCGGCGAGCTCGGCGAAGGTCGGCAGGACGATGCCGAGTTCGCGGCAGCGCGCGACGGCCCGCCCGTAGACGGTCCGATCAACGATGCCTCCTGCTGTCGCCACGATCTGGTGACTCTCCCCTCGTCCGACAATTCGACCGGGCCGCCGGCTCCCCGAGAGAGCCAGGATACCAAGCGGCCTGGATGGGCCGGACAGGGACCGCGAACAGGAGTGAACGCTCCCCGGCGGCGCGACGCTCAGGGCTCCCGCCGCCGCGGGCTCTGCGCCTTGAGCTTCGCGTCCAGCCGATCGAAGCTCAGCCGGGAGTCCAGTCTCCGGGTCTCGACCAGGGCCACCAAATAGGCGTCGGGCCAGTCCATGCCCCGGTGCCCGTAGTGCTCCAGGGTGCGGCGGAGCAGCGCCTCGTCGTCGACTGCGATCGGGCCAGGGCGAGAGTGGCCTCGATCAGTCTGACCACCTCCTCCCGAGGCCGCTGGCACACCCCCCTGGGGACATACCCGATCTCGGCCACCGTCAGGTCGGCCAGCACCAGGCTTCGAGGCGGCGCCCCCACCAGGGCTGCGGTCGCCCGGGCCGCCAGCTCCGGCGGCTGGCCGGTGAAGTGACGCAGGATGACGTGGCCTCGAGAGACCCATCACCCCCTGCGGCCAAGCTCTCGGCGTCCGGCCGGGACCGCCCAGGCGAGGGCGACGAAGTCGACTGCCTTCCGCACCTGAGCCCGGCTGAGCTCCGGCTCGATCTCGAAGATCAGCTGGGGCCCGGGTCCAGTCCCAGGGCACGGCGGACGGCGATGGGCACCCGGCGCTTGGAGGTGATGCGGGCGGAACACTCCATGTCCTTACTCCAGCCGAAAGTAAGGGTAGGCGCTGAGACGCGTGTCCGGTGGACATGCTGAGAGATGGCGGGGGAGCTTGCCTCGACACCTCAGCAGGAGCGTCCCCGTCCCAGCCGCGGAGCTGATCCCACGGCATGCCGTCGTTGCTGGCGTCGAAGAGAGCCCGGATGGCTTCCCCACAGGAGATCCAGGCAACTACACGATGTGAAGGAGGTGGCGCGGAGAGATCAGCGCCAGTCAGAGGCTCAGCGCTGGCCCCTGTGAACAGGCAGCGGGGATGGGCGTAGAAGCAGCCCTTCCTGACTGACCTCGGCTTCCAGGTCGCGCCAGGCGGCCACGACCCGGGCCAGGTCTCCGCTGAGCTCGGCCCTGAACTGACGCGGGCGGGCTGTGACGGCCCCTCCGACCGGACCCGCTGAATTCCCGCGCGACATCTGTCACCACCTCCCCGAGTGGCAAGGGTGAGCGCTCGCCCCGAGTCCGGCAAAGTCCGGGTGGTGGAGTGAGACAGTCGCAAGGCTCGCTCTTTCGGACGGATGGCCCGCGCGGTCGGAGGTGGTGGCGGCAGGGTGAAGGCCCCCAAAGACGGCCGGATTTCGGCCCGCCGCGGGGTTCACCCGCGCGGACCAGCAGGCGCTCACAGCACCGGCCAGCGCGGGCCGGGGTCGATTCCAGTCGCTGCGTAGAGCCGCCCAGCGCGCTCCCTGGCCTCAGCCACGGCCCGTTCCTCGTCGATGGTGAGCAGTCGCCCATGCCTGACCAGCCACCTGCCGTCGACCATGACCGAATCCACGTCCGCACCGGTGGCGCTGTAGACCAGCGACGAGACCGGGTTGAGACCGGGAGCCAGACGGGACCGGCCGCGGTCGATCACCACCAGGTCGGCCTTCTTGCCGACCTCCAGGGACCCTATCTCGTGATCCCAGCGCAGTGCCCGCGCCCCGTTGATGGTGGCCATCTCCAGCACGGTCTCGGCGGGCACGACAGTTGGGTCCAGGGACACCGCCTTGTGCACCAGCGCCGCCAGCTTCATCTCCGCCAGGAGGTCGTAGGTATTGTTGCTGGGACCGCCGTCACAGCCGAGAGCCACGTTCACGCCGGCCGCCAGCAGGCGCGGGACAGGACAGACTCCCGAGGCCAGTTTGCTGTTGGAGGACGGGTTGTGGGACACATTGGTGCCGGTCTCCGCCAGAATGCGGATGTCATCGTCGTCGAGCCACACCATGTGCACCAGGACGACATCAGGGCCCACCAGGCCGACGCTGCGAGCGAACTCCACTGGGGACATCTGGTAGGTCTCGCGCAGGAACCGGCGGTCGGCCTCCACCTCGGCCAGGTGCATGGTGATCCCCATGCCCCTGACGCGGGCCTCGGACACCATCTCCCGGTAGAGCTCGGGAGAGACCCCCCCGGGGGTCCGCGGCCCGAAACCGACGCGGATCCGCCCATCCGCCTTGCCGTGCCAGCGGTCGAAGATGTCGAGGGTGGTCAGCAAGCTCTCCTCGCGGGTCTCGCGCAACCCCATCGGCATCGCGTTGTCCTGGGTCGCGTAGGTGGCGATGTCCATCACCTTCTTGGAGAGGCAGGCGCGGATGCCGCTGTCGGCCGCGACCTGGGCCACCCCGTCGAAACCGTATCGGTGGGCCAGGCCCGACTCCAGGAACGTGGTGGTGCCGGACTTCAGCATCTCGGCAATGCAGAGCCGGGCGCTGACCACGCCATCCTCGTGGTCGTAGCTGCCCTGCAGCACCCACACCCGCTCGCACAGCCACTGGACCAGCGCCATGTCGTCCGCACAGTCGCGGATCATCGCCTGGGCCTGGTGGACATGGGTGTCGATCAGCCCCGGAATGATCAGCTGGCCGCTGACATCAACCCGCTCCTCGTCGGGGTGGGCGCTCAGGATCTCGTCGGCGGGCCCGACCGCCACGATGCGGTCCGCCCGCACCACCAGCGCGCCCCGGCCAAAGATCCGGCGCCCGGGGTCCACCGTGATGATCGTGGCTCCGTTCAGGATCATGACCAACCTCCTGGTCGACTCGCTCCCGGCCCCGGGGTGGACCCGGGGACGCTGGTGCCGCCGCTCATCCGGCAACCGCCCTGAGCCACAGGGCCTGGGCCCGCTCCCGGCTGCGGGCGGCAATCGCCTCCTGGTCGAGGCCGAGCACTTCCCGCCGTCGCATCACCCACCGCCCCGCGACCATGGTGTCGGAGACATGGCTCCCATCCGCCCCCCCCAAGAGATGGGAGCTGGCGTTGCCGGCGGTGAGCGGCGTGGGAGGCGTGTAGTCCAGGATCACCAGATCCGCCGGACCGCCGACCCGCAACTGTCCCAGCCGCCCCAGATCGGGGGCGAAGGGGGCGAAGAGCGCGTCGCCGACGCGCCCACCGCCAGAGAAGGCGAGCGCCACCACCTGGTCGGGCGGCAGCAGGCGGGGGTCTCGGGCCGCCAGCCGTGCCTGGGCCTGAGCCGCGCGCATCTCCTCGAACATGTTCATGCTGACCCCGTCACTGCCCAGCCCGACCACCACCCCGGCCCGGCGCAGGGCGGTGATGGGCGCGGTCCCCACCGCATTGCCCATGTTGGAGCGGGGGTTGTGGGCGACCGCCACGCCGGCCCGGGCCAGCTCCGCGACCTCCTGAGCGTCCACGTGCACGCAGTGGGCCGCCAGCGAACCGGGCCCCAGCACGCCCTGCGCCAACAGGTGGGGGACCACGCGACTCGCGTAGCGACGCTGGCAGTCCTCCTGGTCAGCCAGGTCCTCGGCGACGTGGACGTGGCAGCCCACCCCCTGAGCCGCGCTCAGGTCGGCGCAGGCGGAGAGTGTCCCGGGGCCCAGGGTGAAGGAGGCGTGCAGCCCCACGGCGGCGGCCAGGCGGCCCTCCCGGGCGGCCGCCGTGGGACGGATGGCGCTGATGAAGCGCGCGTTCTCCCGAAGCCCGGCCTGAGCCGAGACCGCTCCGTTGCGCTCCGACACCTCGTAGGCCAAGCAAGCGCGCAGCCCCGAGGCCTCCACCGCCTGGGCGATCACGTCCAGGCTGCCGTCCACGAAGGAGGGACTGGCGTGATGGTCCACCAGGGTGGTGACGCCTTGCCGGACGGCGTCGAGCAGCCCCACCTCGGCGCTGGAGGCGATGTCCTCCGGGGTGAGGAGGAGGTCCAGCCGCCACCAGAGGTGCTCCAGGATCTCTTTGAAATTCCGCGGCGGTTCACCGGGAAGAACCATTCCTCGGGCGAACGCCGAGTACAGATGGGTGTGGACGCACAGCATCCCCGGCATGACCAGGCCACCTCCCGCGTCCACCAACTCCGCCTCCGGACGCGAGGCCGCCAGGGTCGCCGGACCGATGGCCTGGATCCGGCCGTCCTCAACCAGGATCGCGCCGTTCTCGACCAGGGGCGCGCTTTCATCCATGGTCACGACCGTCGCGTTGGTGATGCAGATCGGGTTCACGGTGGGCTCAGGGGCGGGGCGACCTGGGACGGCTGGGGTGGCTGGGGACCGGACCGGCGGGCACTGGTCCCATGGCCGGGACAGGCGGTCGTCGGGCCCGGAGGCCAAGCACCCCAGGACGCCGGCTCCGACGCCCGCGTCCTGGGGACGGCCGCCACCGCTGCGGGGACGGAGCGAGCCAGCTGCCCAGGCCCCGCCGTCAGCATCCCATCGGGGCGAGCCGGAGCGCTGCGCTGGTCACACCGCGCCACCGCGAGAGTGGGTGAATGTCACCGGGACTGTCTCCCCGTTGCCGCGATGCACGACCGCGGTCCCCGACGGGGTCTCGGCCACCACCTTGCCGTGGCGGACAACCCAGCGGCAGGCGGGGCGGAGCCGGATCGCCTCCGCCTCGTCCTCGCAATCGAGCACCACCAGGTCGGCGGGGCCCCCCTCCCTGAGGTCGGTGGGGATGCCCGACGCACGGGCGGCGTTGCCGGTGATCATGGCGAAGGCCGAGAACAGCTCCGGACGGCCCGTCATCTGGGCCACGTGGACCAGCATCGACAGGGCGTCGAGCATCGACCCCC
>JAKAWF010000570.1 GCA_021817025.1 bacterium | reverse complement strand
AGGTCCGCGGACGACGACGCCGCTCAAGGACGGGCAGTGAGGGGCATGTTCGGAGAAGTGTGCCTGGCTGGTGTGGTCCCCGTCGCGCTGATAGGCGCCGGCGTGTCAATAATCGGCGGACGCGGGTCGGATTGGCGATGCCGGAGGGCGTCCAGGCTTGCCTGGCTATCCGCGTTGCTAGCAGTGGCTGCTGCGGCCTCGGTGGTGCTGCGTGGGCCGTTCGTCGTGGCTGTGGACGGTGCGCACGGCCAGCCAGTGTTTGGCCTGTGGGCGAACCAGTTGACTGTCACTTTGGTGGTGCTGGTCTGCGCGGTGGGAGCCGTGGTGCAGAGTTTCTCTCTTCGCTACCTGCAGGGAGATCGCACCGCTCCGAGGTTCTTTGCTGGCGCGAATGTGATCGTCGCGGCGATGGCAGTCGTATGCACCTCGGCCACCGTCACGGTGCTGGTGGGCGCCTGGGTGATCGCCGGGGGGGCGTTCATCGCCGTGCTTAGATGCCGCTTGGATCTTCCAGGAGTCCGGGCCACAGCGCAACTCTCGCTACGTATGTTCGCGGTCGGTGATCTGGCCCTGCTGGCTGCGCTCCTGCTCACGTGGGAACGAGCCGGCAACATCGACCTGGCCTCCCCAAGTGCGCTTCAAGGGGCATCGGAGCGTTTGGGCGGCCTGACGGGGATCGTGGCGCTCCTCGTCGTCGTGACGGCCCTGACACGCTCTGCGCAGGGCCCACTCGGACGTTGGCTTCCTGGCACGGTGTCGGCTCCAACTCCGACGTCCGCTCTCCTGCACGCCGGAGTGGTGAACGGTGGCGGCATCCTGCTGGTCCGCCTCAGCGCTGTAACCGGTGGTTCCACGCTGGCCATGGTCAGCGTGTTCGTCGTCGCTGGAGTTACTGCGACCGTGGCCGCTGTACTCATGACCCACAAGGCAGACGTGAAGGGCTCACTGGTGTTCTCGACGATGAGCCAGATGGGCTTCATGATGGCCGAGTGCGCGGTGGGTGCCTACCTCGCGGCTGTTGTGCACCTGATTGGCCATGCACTGTATAAGGCCACGTTGTTCTTCGGGTCGGGCTCACAGGTGCCTCGGCCCGGTCAGGCACCGATAGTGCCCGCCAGCGCGACGGCACCACTAGCCCGAGTAGCGACGACCTTGATCACGACGACGGCGACAATCGGCGCAATGGCGGCCATTCCCGGGGCACTCGCACATCGGGGAGCGGCACTACTAGCCATCTTCGCAGCGGCGACGGTGGCCTCGGCGTCGTGGTCGTGGTCGGGTCGACGTCCCCCATCGTCGGGCTGGATGATGTGGTGGGCATCTGCGTCACTCCTCGCCGGCACCTTGTATGGACTGTTGCTCGGCGGGCTAGGGCGCTGGATCGCTCCGGCACTACCTGCCGCCGGTACCGGAACGCTGAACCCGTGGTGGTTAGTGGCCGTGGCAGCCGCCGGGGTTGTCGCCGCCAGTTTGATCCGTCTGCCCTCCGCGCAGCGGCGTTTGACCGCGATCCTGGTCAATGCCGCCACGCCGCCGGTACGACTGGCAGCGGGTGGGGAACGGCGAGCAGAAAGGCGCGCGCGCGACGGCGTACCTGGGCAGACCTTCGAAATCATCAGATCATGGGAGGAGAGTGCCGCATGAACAGTGAAGAGCCCGTTGCCGCTCGAGCCCGATTGCTTGCCCAGGTCGAGGAGGCGGCGCGCGTGATCGCCCCGCTGTGGCCGCTGTCCACCTTCATCGCGGTGAATCCGCTGTGGGACTTGCGTCACATGCCCTTCGATCACGCTGTTGTCTACGCGAACCAGGTACTCGGCATCAACGGATATCCGTCAACGGAACTCCTCTATCAATCCTACGTCAGCGGGCGGCTGACCGACGCCGATCTGCGCGCGGCCCTTGACGGTGACCCTGCTGGGGCTGGGCCGAGATACGGCGACGGAGGGCAGGGGGGCGCCTCTCGCTTGGGCGGGGCGCAGGTGTGGACCGATGTGGAACGCGACGACGTCGTCGTTGGGACCCAGATCGCAGTGACCGTGGACCGAGAGGTCGCCAAGTGGTGCGCCGCCTACCTCGCGGGGATACTGCCCGACAGTGGCGCTCGCGGCTTCTACGCCGCCTGGCAAGAGGTGGTGGTCTGTGACCCGGCGGCGCGTTCGCTCATCGGACGGGCTGGTCGCAAGCGCTTAGCCGACCTGGGAGCAGATCCCGAAGATGCGATACTCGCATGTCTTGAGTTGCTCGGTATCACCGAGGAGACTCGAGTCCTCGAATTCGCACGTCATCTCGCGCGCATGCCTGGGTGGGCGGGACATGCCAAATGGCGGTCACTGTGGGCCGACCCCGATCATGTCGGTCCGGCCCTTCACCTGCTCGACTTACTCGCCGTGAGGCTCTGCTACGCGGCGACCCTTCTGCGCGCTCCCGCGCGCCGCGCACTGAGGAAGCGCAACCTGAGCTGGAGTCCGCTCTCCGGTGGATCAGAGGGACCCAAGGACTTCTCGACGGACGACAGATCG
>JAKAWF010000569.1 GCA_021817025.1 bacterium | reverse complement strand
GTGAGTTGATGATGGTGGTGAGGAGGTCGTTCTCCTGCGCTATCTCTCCAGAGCACTTGAGCGGGTCCTCGATCTTGAGCGTGATGCCCAGTTGCTTGGCTGCAGCCCGGCCACCGTTGTTGACGGCCGCCCAGAACGGGTTGTCTGGGCAGCTTTGGTAAAGCTCGTAGTAGACGCCGCCAGAAGCCGAAGCGTTGGTCGAGGCACTGGCAGTGCTTGCGGCGATAGGAGCCGTCGCCGCCAACCCCAGCACAGCCAGAGGAGCTGCCATCATGGCCGCCGAAATTCTGCTCGCGCGTTTACGTAGCAGTGACATGCGAATGAATCCCCTTTCTACTGGAAGTAATACCTGGCCTACTTTTTTTGCGGAAGTAGGGATAGTAGCATGGATGACCGGCCCAGTCTCTACGAAAAGGTACCGGCACCACGGAGACTGAATATAGCTCAAGCTCGCATTACGATCATGGCAGCCAGGCAGCCCGTGCCGGGTGCTGGACTAAGGTCCCGGCTGAGAACGCACATAGAGTGGTTGCCAGACTACGGTGGATGGGATACCACGACTGCCCCCATAAGTCCGTTCTCTCCTTTTTGTGGCTCTTGCCCCGTCGCTCTTCAAAGCGACGTGGTCCGGGCCCTTGCGTCGGGGCGCCGGAGGATCTCCGGGCGTAACTCGGTGCCGAGCCCGGGGCCTGGTGGAGGCCTGATCCGCCCGGCCTCGATCGGGGGGAGTTCGGTCACCAGTTCGCCGTACCAGCCGTGGTAGTGCGCCCGCACTGTCTCTTGCACGAAAGCGTTGGGCACGTTGACCGATAGGTGGGTGGAGGCCACGAGCGTGACCGGCCCGGTGCAATCGTGGAGACCGACCGGCGTGAGGTAGGCCTCGGCGAGCGACGCGATCTTCTTCGCCTCACCGACTCCGCCGCACCACGCAATATCCACGAGTACTACCCCTACCAGGCCTTGCTCGAGGAGTGGCAAGTAGGCACCCCGCCCAGCCAGTGTCTCGCTCAGTGCGAACACCGAGGATGTGACAGAAGCAAGTTCTCGGAGCGTCACAGGCTGGAAACCGGGCCGCAGGGGATCCTCAATCCACATCGGCCGGAAATCCTCGAGCGCCCGCACGATCTGCCGTGCCGCCGGCAGGTTCCACAGGCCGTGCAGTTCGACCAAGATCTCCATCTCTTCCCCGACGGCAGCGCGGATCTTCCGGAACGGCTCCAGTCCGGACCGGAGCTCATCGGGCCGTATGTACTGGCCTGCCCAGCGCTCTGCGTAGGGGTCGAAGGGCCATATCTTCATTGCCCGTACGCCGCTGTCAAGTAGGTCGCGAGCTAGGTCGTCGGCATGGTGAAGAAAACCGTCGAGGTCCTCGTACCGGCCGCTGCTACCGTTGCCCGGTAGCCCCCAATTGGCTACAGCTTGACCACCCGGGGTGCGGATGTACTGCGGACCGGCGCAGGTGTTGTAGACGGGGATGCCTTCGCGGCTCGCTCCTCCCAGCAACTGGTAGAGAGGCTGACCGCACACCTTGCCGAGGATGTCCCACAGCGCGACGTCGACAGCCGAGTTACCCCGCATCTCGACCCCGGTGCTGGTGGCACCGACGTAGGGCTTGAGAACCTGCGCCAAGCGGTCCACCTGCAGCGGGTCGCAGCCAAGGAGCCGAGGTGCAGCGGTCTCGTGCAGGTACGACTCGACCTCCGCTGCCCCGAAGAAGGTTTCGCCCAGGCCCACGATGCCCTCGTCGGTTTGCACGCGGACGAAGCACAGGTTCGGGTAGGCCTCTACCCGGACGGTCTCGAGCCCGGAGATCTTCATAAAGGTCGGTACCCTCCGGGCTCCCGGGCCAGTAGACAGCTGACCCCAAGGAGCAGAGCGGCCTGCTGTCCCGAGGGCAACCTTCGCCACCGGGGCCCGGTAACAAGTGCCCCCTCGGTCAGGCGGGCGAGCCTAGCACGCACGACCGGCTCGACCAGGACGACCATTCCGCCATTGTCGGGCCAACCGAGCCGGCAGTCAAATCATCCGGCTCTATGCATCACCCCTGGGTGCCCGGTTACACCGCAGAGAGCGGTCAAAGGGGGCCGAGCGAGCACCCCCCATCGACGCGAAGCGCCGAGCCAGTCATATAAGCGGCCAAGGGGGAGCATAAGAAGGCAAAGGCGTCTGCGATGCTTCGGGGGTCCTGGAGTTCGCCGAGCGCGACCACCTGCTGAGCCCGCCGCCGGTAAGTAGGGTCATCGTCCCACTGCCGCCTGGCCATACCCGCGGCCGCTATACCCGGCAGGACGGCGTTGGCCCTGATCCCGAAAGGGGCCAGTTCCTTGGCGAAGCTTCGCATGAGCGAGTGCAGCGCGGCCTTGCTCGCTGAGTAAGGGGCTATCTCTGGCCAGGGGTAGTCCTGGACCCATGAGCTGGTAAAGATCAAGTGGCCTCCCGTCCCGGCGGCTTTCCACCGCCTCGCGGCTGCCTGAGCGAGGACGAACGCTCCCCGGAGGTTGACTCTGAACAACTCGTCAAA
>JAKAWF010000568.1 GCA_021817025.1 bacterium | reverse complement strand
GTTCTTCTTCAGGGCCTCGCGGGTGATCGGACGCTGCCGCCACGCGGGCTGCCCCTTCTCAGCCTGGCTCTACCGGATCGCGACCGACGCGATCACTGACCGCTATCGATTCCGAAGATCAGCCGACGACAGCCTCCATTGTTTCTCCGAACTGGAGGACGCCTCCCCCGCCGCCCTGGACGAGGTGGCTCATCGGCTGGGCGCCCGGGACATCCTGAGTCTCATCGAGTCGTTGCCGAAGCAGCAGCGGATCGCGATCACGTTGAAGTACGGGGAGGACACGGAGCTGGCCCAGATCGGAGTGGTGACGGGCAAGACGGATGGGTTGGTCATACTGTTTATCGTCCGGGGCACAGCCAGCATGCGCAGTCTCCTCCAGGCGCTACTGGAACAGAGCTCGGAAGGCTCGCGGCACGGCTAGTCACCAGATGGTTGCCAGCGGACTGCCAGGATCGGACCAACCGTGCAGCCTGGACGGAGCGATCACTGGCTCCACGCTCAGCACCCGACCTCCCGGGATTCGGCGGGGCGCAGTGGGTGGCCACTCCTGGCGCCAGCGTGGTCCCCTGGGAGCGGCTGTAGCAACGGGATGAGGCCGCCGCGGCTGGAGGCACCCGGACCTGGCAGGGCGGCCGTCCGCAGATGAGGCGTCCCCCTCTTCCCCCGGCCAGCCGGGAGCGGCAGTCGGACAAGTGCTCGGGTACACCCCACGTCCCCGGGCAACCGTCGGCGGGGCCAACCGTGACGGCACCGACCCCCACTTCGAGCCGCGATCGACGACCACCCTGGTTGATCCTCTCCGCAGTTGTACCCGCCGGGCTCAGTCTCGCAGTGAGCTCCAGCATCCTGGTCGCGATGCTGACGGTCCCAGAGGCCGCCCGGGGCGTCGACTTTCACGTTTTCTACGCGGCCGGCTGGGCCGTGCGCCATGGGCTCGATCCCTACCGGGCGAGCGCTCTGGCCCACGCCTGGATACAGTCCGTCCGCACCACCTCTGGGCAGCCGCTGGGCGCGTTTCCTTATCTGCCGTGGGTGGGATGGGCCATGGCGCCCTGGAGCCTGCTTCCGTACCCCGCATCCCTGGTCCTGTGGCAGATGGTCAGTGGGACGCTGGTCTTGGCGTCTGCCGGGGCTTGGGGCCGCGGTCTCGGATGGCACAGAGCTTGGACCCTCGGCATCCTGGCGTCGGTGTCGACGGTGGCCTTCCTCGGCTACCAGGTCGGTCAGTTCGACGCCGCGGCGCTCGCCCTAGTGGTGGGCACTAGTCTCGCAGCCGGCCGCGGCCGATGGCTATTGGCAGGGCTGGCGTCAGCCGCGGTGGTGCTGCTCAAACCGCAGGTCACCCTGCCCCTGGTGCCTCTCCTGTGGGTCGTGGTGGTCCGGGAGCGCGCTTCCTTGCGGTCCGTTCTCAGCGGTCAAGCGGTTGCGCTGGCGATTCTGCTCGGCCTGCCGATGTCCCTGCAGCCGCGGCGGATGGGGGCCTGGATGCACCTCGTTTCGGGCTTCTCACACAGTATCGGCCAGGGTCAGTTCACGCCCGTGGGACTGTCCGGGCTGATTCACGTTGCTCCTTCCTCATGGCACCTCGGCACCGGCTTGACCAGCCCACCCACCATTGGCCTCGCGACAGCCGGGCTGGCGGCGATGGCTTTCGTGGTCTGGGCGCCGATCCCGGGCCGAGACGGCGGTTGCTCGCGGACCACACGAGCTGGGTGGGGTCTGCTCCTTCCCCTTGGGATCTGGATGCTGGTCACTCCCTACGCCCACACCTATGACATCCTGATCTTGCTTCCTCTGTTCGTCCTTGCCCTGGGTCCTGGCGGGGTTGAACTGCGGCGACCCCTACCGTGGGTGATCATGGGGTCGCTGCTGCTGCTCCCCGTGGTCTACCTGCACATCCCCGCAAGCACTCGAACTGCGGGTCCCCTCTCGAGTCTGGCCGTGCTGGCCCTGGTGCTGTTCGCGGTCGGTCGGCGGTCCCGGAGGCAAGCGGTCGAGGTCCGCCAGCTCGCTGCTTCACGGCCGGCCAGGCGGGGTTGCGAGCCGAACTCAAAGAGGGGCGGCGGTAAGTACGAGTGGCGGTGAAGACCAGCCGGTAGCTGACTCCGGGCGCGACCTTGAAGGTGGTGCCGGCTCCGCTCCGGTGCAGGTGAGGGCGACGGCCCCAAAGGGTCTGGATCGAGGCCAGGGTAGCGCCGGCACAGTCGGGCACTGTCACCCGGGTCGCGGTCGCACTGACCACGGTGGCGCTGGCACAGCCCATGTCGTTGTAGTGGTAGACCACGAGGGCCTGGGAGTTGGCCAATGTTTGGGCGGTCACCCTGCTCCCAACCAGGTAGGTCCAGCCTCCGCCAGGGAGCGGGGCAGCCTGCCCCTGGCCACGCTGCTGGCTGACTGCCAGCAGGCGGCCGAGCGCCCGTGCCAGGCTGCGGTCGATGGGCTGGCCGCCGGCCCAGTGGGTGGAGTAGTAGATCGCGGGCACCCCGAACACCGCGCTCTCCACGATGTGGGCAACCGCCTGGGCCCCG
>JAKAWF010000567.1 GCA_021817025.1 bacterium | reverse complement strand
CGGCGAGGAGCAAGGCGGCACCCCCGATGGCTGCTCCGGTCCGCAGACCCCGGGGGGGCCTCAACGTGATTCCCATGATCTCCTCGTGACCTCCACTATTCGCTGCTGTAGCCGACCCGGGCCAGGTGTCGGGCCCGATTGATCGCAGTCGTGACGGCCCCGGGACCCGCAGGGACCCACGGCCGTCGTGGCGGCATCCCACCGGCTGGGGAGTGATACACGTCGCCGGCCATGAGCCCTTCCTCCCGTGCGTCCGACGCCCGTTCCCGGGGGTGCATGACAACCCCCGTCGGGCCGGTGTCAATCTCCAGCGCCAGTGCCAGGCCGACTGTATACCATCCACCACGCGGGTGTAAAGGGGGGGCTGGGGCCCCCGGGCGAGGCGTCCCAACACGGTCGCGGAGGCGCTGACGGCCCGGTCTCCGGGTGGTAGAGTTTGGCCGATCGGTTTGGTATATGTCACGCCACACGCCAGCCTGGCGGCCGCGGGCGTTGGCAGCGGCTGGGGAGGCCACGTGATGTCCGAGTCGGCGGAGCTCAGCGCGGACTCTGGGGCGGGCACCGTCTCCGGGGGGCACCTGGTGGCGCGCGCCCTGCGCGCTGAGGGGGTAGATGTCATCTTCACCCTCTGCGGCGGTCACATCATCGACATCTATGACGGCTGCCTGGACGAGGGGATCCGGATCGTCGACGTCCGCCACGAGCAGGTGGCGGCGCACGCAGCCGATGGGTACTCGCGGGTGACCGGGACGGCGGGATGCGCTGTGGTCACCGCGGGACCGGGTACCACCGACGCCATCACCGGGGTGGCCAACGCTTTCCGGGCGGAGAGCCCGATGCTGCTGATCGGTGGGCAGGGAGCGACGGACCAGCATCGCATGGGCTCCCTGCAGGACCTCCCCCACGTCGATCTGCTGCGCCCGATCACCAAGTTTTCGGCCTCGGTGCCCACCACCTCCCGCGTCGCCGACATGGTCTCCATGGCCTTCCGGGAGGCGTACCTCGGGGCCCCCGGGCCGTCCTACCTGGAGATCCCCCGGGACGTGCTGGACCGTCGCATCCCCGTGGAGCAGGCGGTCGTCCCCGAGCCGGGCCGGTACCGCGCCTCGACCCGCAGCCTCGGCGACCCCCAGGAGGTGGAGAGGCTGGCGGAGCTGCTAGCCAACTCCAGTCGGCCGTGCATCCTGCTGGGCCAGCAGGTCTGGACCTGCCGGGCCGGGGAGGCCGCCGCCGACCTCTGCCGGAAGCTCGACATCCCCGCCTTCGTGAACGGGGCGGGTCGGGGCACCCTGCCTCCCGGCGACCCCCATCACTTCCAGCTCACCCGACGCTACGCGTTCTCCCGCGCGGACCTGATCGTGGTGGTCGGCACCCCCTTCGACTTCCGACTCGGGTACGGCAAACGGCTCGGCCAGCAGGCCGACGTGGTCCAGATAGATCTCGACTACCGCACCGTGGGCCGGAATCGCGACCTCTCCCTGGGGCTGGTCGGGGACTGCTCAGTGATCCTGGCGGCGGCGGCGCAGGCGGCCTCCAGCTCCGCCGGCCGGGCCGTCGGAGATCGCCGCGCGTGGCTCCGGGAGCTGCGCTCCGAAGAGGATCGCCTCCAGGCACTGCGCGCTCCCCAGCTGCACTCGGAGGCCTGCCCCATCCACCCCATGCGCCTTGCCAGCGAGATCAATTCCTTCCTCACCGACGACACGATCTACATCGGGGATGGGGGGGACGTGGTCACCACCGCGGGCCAGGTGGTGCAGCCCCACCTGCCCGGGCACTGGATGGACCCGGGGCCGCTCGGAACTCTCGGCGTGGGCATCGGCTTTGCCATGGCCGCCAAGTTGGCCCGGCCCGACCAGGAGGTCCTCTGCTACTTCGGCGACGGAGCTCTGAGCCTCACCGGCTTCGACTTCGAGACCATGGTGCGGTACAAGCTGCCCTTCATCGGCGTGGTGGGCAACAACTCCCATATGAACCAGATCCGGTTCGGGCAGATCTCCAAGTACGGCCGGGAGCGCGGCGAGGTGGCCAACCAGCTCGGGGACCTGGCCTACGACCGGTTCGCCCAGGCCCTCGGCGGGTACGGCGAAGAGGTCCGCCGGCCCGAGGACATCCGCCCGGCCCTGGAGCGGGCGCGCGAGTCGGGCCTGCCCGCCCTCATCAACGTCTGGGTGGACCCCGAGGAGTTTGCGTCCGGGACGGTGAACCAAACCATGTACAAGTGAGCCGGGGGCCCAGGAGGATGCCGGCCTGGCAAGGGGAGTCGCGATGAGCAAGGCGCTGGAAGGGATCCGGGTGGTGGACATGACCCACGTCCAAGCCGGCCCGGTCTGCACCCAGATGCTGGCCTGGCTGGGCGCCGATGTGATCAAGATCGAGCCGCCCGGGAGAGGCGACGTGACCCGCACCCAGCTCCGGGACCTCCCCGACGTGGACAGCCTCTACTTCACGATGCTCAACTCGAACAAGCGCAGCCTCACCCTGGACATCAAACACCCACTGGGCCAGGAGCTCCTCTGGGACCTCCTGCGCCGG
>JAKAWF010000566.1 GCA_021817025.1 bacterium | reverse complement strand
CCCCACCCCCGCCCGGGACAGGGTGAACATCGGGGCGCCACCGTCCCTACCTGCGACGCTGAAGATCCCGACGATGAGGAACGACAGCACAACTCCGCCAACAGCGCAGAGGAGGCCCTGCCACAGGTTCAGACCGAACGCCAGTAAGATGGCTCCATACGGGACTGCGAGAATCCCGATGTTGGCCGCGAACCAGACCCAGAAGAGGTCTCGCGCCCGACCGGTTCGCTCGGAATCGGGAATCCGGTTTATTCCGTTGGTCTCGATCTTGAAGGCTTGGTTGGTGCCCTGGATCGTCTCTTCCATGCCTGAGTCACCCTCCTCGTCATCCCTATTGGCGGATCCGCAGCAGTCTGTCTGCCTGGTCCGCAAGGTGCAGTTGATTGACCGTCTCGAGTTGGGCCACAACCTGAGCCGGGAACGCTGGACTCCCCATCAGCGCCCCGCCCATGGCTCCTGCTATGGCGGCGATGGTGTCGGAGTCTCCGCCCGCATTTGTGGCGTCCAGGATCGCCGGCCATGGGTCGCCATCTCTAAGACATAAGAATCCAACCGCCGCGGGGACGGCTTCCTGAGTCTGCACCCCTGTCCCGATCTCGGCCGCCAGCTCAGCCACTACCTGCTGCACTGCATCTTCGTCGCCATGATCGACGCTCCCGGCGAGCGCGACGGCCCGCCTCGTTCTCGAGGCGACGAGAGCGCCGGCAACGTAGTGGCCTCGCGTGTACGCGGCCTCAGCGGCCTCGATCCCCCGCGCGACGCAAGTGGCGAGGTCGGCGCCCTCGATGGCCTCCGAGACAACTGTCGCTACTAGGGCTGCGCCGCTCATCGCCAGGCCAGTGTGGTGAGTTGGGAGCGAGACTGCCTCGACCACGTCCAGCAGCCGTGCTCCCGGGCGACAGGCGATGCCCACAGGCGGGATCCTCATGCTCGCGCCATTGGTGTCGCCCCAGCGTCCCGTGTTTTCTAGGCTCTCCCCACGCTCGATAGCCGCTATCGCGGCTCGCGAACTTGGGCCGAGGAAGTCCTGGCCCTTGCGACGGTTAGTTGCCACCCACTGGACTAGCCCGTTAGCAACGAGCGAGCTCAGGTATGACCAGTCGGAGTCGCGTCCCTCCTCGTGTGCCTTCGCGAGCGCATCGCAGATCACAAATGCTTGCTCCGTATCGTCAGTCACGGTGCCGGGCGCCTCGCCTCGAGCAATCCAGTTCTCTTCCGGCGGGCTCACGAACCAGCTCACGTGACCAAACCGTGCCCTGACCGCTGCAACCGGCATCATCTGGGTTGCCATGCCCATGGCATCGCCCGCGGCCATGCCGAGGAGACAGCCGAGCGCCCTGCGAGCGTGACCCGACGCCAGGCCCCCTGTTTCCCCTTCCTGCATCCGTCCGTGGTTGTCTCCTCCCAACCGGCTCATCTCCTTATTGCAGACGCTGGTACCGGGTGCGATCTCGTCGAAGTCGGAATCGGTTTGGCCGGACTCGGCCCAAAGTGCATGTGGAAGAGGTCTGGATCCAGGATGCTCTCGACGTGCTCGATTGGCCTACCCCTCGAAGTCCGCGTAACGCGTCGCACCAGGAGAAAGGCGTCACCAGGGTGGCGTTTCAAGAGATGAGCTTCCTCAGTGTCCAGTCTGTGAATGTGGACCCACTCCTCGCTCAGAGCAGCCAGTTCTCCCGCCTCCCGCAGTGCGTTGGTCAGGGAAGCGACTGTAAAATCGAGCCCGAGGAACGCCCGCGTTCGGGTGGTCAGAGGCAGCCTGCTCCGATCCAAACTGATCGGCGTGCCCGACTCCAAGAGGCGGATCCGATCCAGCGCCACGAACTGGGAGCCCTCGGTACCTAGCCTGGCAGCCAGATGGGGAAGCTCGACGACCTCAAGGCGCAGGACCCTGGACTTGATCGTCGTACCCATGGCTGCCAGGGCCGCCGTCCACCCCAACGCGTACTCAAGCCGCTCGTGGCCGAACTCCACGTAGCTCCCGGCGCCTGGGTGGGTCCGGATCAGCCTCTTGCGAGCCAACACCCCGAGGGCCTGGCGCACGGTCCCCCTGCTGACATCGAACTTCTTGGCCAGTTCGTGCTCTCCCGGCATCCGACGCCCCGGCTTCAGCGTGCCGGTGCGAATCTGCCCCTCGAGTGCCTGGGCCACAGACAGGTACTTCGGCGCCGCCGTGTCTAACATGTCTATACATGTTAGGTCAGCACTTGCGGCAAGTCAAGGACCGCTGGACGTGCGTTGGCCGCGACAATAGGCCCCGTAGGCCGGTGCGCCTTGCCGGTGATGGACCACCTGCAGGAGGTCAAGCTTCGCAAGGTGGAGATGGCGAGTGTTGCCCGCTGAAGAGGCCAGCGCCATGCTCAGTGGCAGCGGCAAGGACACCAACGCCATCCTCCGCTTGCCCGCTGAGCTTCACAGGTCCGCCACGGCGGCCCGGGGCCGCGGGCACCGTCCTACCCGTGGAGATGCCTGCACCCGCAGATCCGGAGGGAGCCGCCCACGGACGGGCTCTCCGGGAGGTCGGGGGGAACATTTCC